>CAVFVX010000005.1:0-44441 GCA_963626075.1 Acutalibacteraceae bacterium | reverse complement strand
ATATCGAAAGGTATAAGTTACAGGAAACTGACATTCGTAGAATGTGCTCGCAATTTAGACGTCCGGCCGACGTAATCGGCTGAGGACCGGCTCCTCCCTCGACGCAAGCGTCGGGGTGGAATGCTGAAGCACGGCTTCGCCCGCCGGAAAGGTTTTAACAATGAAAGAATACAGAAAACGTATTGCCGATGACATGCTCCTGCGTAAACTGGAGGGGAAGGGCGCCGTCCTGATTGACGGGGCGAAGTGGACAGGTAAGACGACTACTGCAGAGCAGGTCGCCGCCAGCGTTCTCTATATCGATGAACCGGATAAAAAGGAACAGAACATCGCCATGTCGGAGCTTAACCCCAGAAGACTGCTCTCCGGCGAGACTCCGAGGCTCATCGACGAGTGGCAGCTGGCGCCGAAGCTCTGGGATGCTGTCCGCTTTGAGGTTGACCACCGCGGGGAGCTGGGGCAGTTCATACTGACCGGTTCCGCCGTTCCTGCCGACAGCAGGGAGATTTCTCATTCCGGCACGGGACGGTTCACATGGCTGACCATGCGTCCGATGAGTCTCTTTGAATCAGGTGATTCCACCGGGGAGGTAAGTCTGAAGGAGCTGTTTAACGGTGATACGGAGATTGACGGTTCTTCCGGTATTGATATAGACAGACTTGCTTTTCTCGTCTGCCGGGGCGGATGGCCGAAGACACTGGGCATGAGGGATGAAATTGCCCTCGATCAGGCCGTCGATTATTACGACGGAATAGTCCGCAGTGACATCAACAGGGCGGACGGAGTGCAGAAGAATCCGGAACGCGTGAAAAGACTCATGCGTTCCTATGCACGTCATCAGGGAACCCAGGTGTCCGACGCAGTGCTTGCAGAGGATACAGCGGTAAACGACAGCAGTTCCCTCTGCGATGAAACGGTCTCTTCATACCTTAACGCCCTCAGGAGAATATTCGTCGTTGAAGACATGCCGGCATGGAATCCGAATCTGAGGAGCAGGACTGCAATCCGCACCGCTGACACCCGATACTATGTCGATCCTTCCATTGCTGTGGCTGCTCTCGGAGTGGGGCCCGATGATCTTACGGCGGACCTCAGAACATTCGGCTTCCTCTTCGAAACCCTATGTGTGAGGGACCTCAGGGTCTACGCCGACGCTCTCGGCGGTGCTGTCTACCACTACAGGGACAAGGACGGACAGGAGTGTGATGCCGTCATACATCTCAGAAACGGCAGATATGCTCTTGTTGAAATCAAGCTCGGAGGCGACAGTCTTATCGGGGAAGGTGCGGAGAGTCTGAAGAAGATGGCGGCCAAGATCGATACCGACAGGATGAAGGCGCCGTCCTTTCTGATGGTGTTGACGGGTGTCGGAGATTTTGCATACCGCCGCAGTGACGGAGTGCTTGTCGTTCCCGTCGGCTGCCTGAAAAACTGAAGTTGATGAAGCCTGAATTTACCTGATAATCATGGAAAACGGGTGGAAAACTGTCTGTTCTGCCTTGGAAAACGGGTGGAAATATGGCAGAATAGTGATGGAAAACGGGTTGGATTTCCGTTTTCTCCTTGTGTTGCAGACAAATGCTTTACAAATACAACTTGCTGCTATTTTTGAGGAAAAGTTGTACGTTTGTACGGTTTTATGAAAACTCCCCCGGAATTTCTTATAAATCAGTCGAAAACTCCCCTGGAATTTGTTAAGGAACAGTCGAAAACTCGCTCCGAATTTGATACAGGTTGTACACTCAGATAACGAAAAAGGTCGCAGTGATACCATGAAAAATCGCGAAAAATGTCGCAGAAGCCCCTCGAAAAGTGTGGAAAAATGTCGCAGTTAGGTTAAACTATAATCATATCTCCTTTGAAGGACGGATGTTATGCTTTATAGAAAAGCCTACGACAAACTCTTGAGCTGGAAGAACGGAAAAAATAAGAAGACGGCCCTTTTCATAGAGGGCGTAAGACAGTGTGGAAAGACAACAGTCGTCGAGGAGTTCGCGAAGAACGAATACAGATGCTTTGCAAAGCTGAATTTCCTCACAGAGCCGGAGACGAAGAGAATATTCGAAGGCGGAGGAGACATAAGCAGCATCATCGAGGGCATAACCGCGTACACGAGAAAGGAGCTTGTTCCCGGAGAGACACTCATCCTTCTTGATGAAATCGGAGAATGTCCGGAGGCGCGTACCGCCGTGAAGATGCTCGTCGAGGACGGGCGTTTCGACTACGTTGAGACGGGTTCTCTTCTAGGGATAAAGAACAGACTTGTCCGTTCCCTTCCGGTTGGGTTCGAGGAAAACTATAAAATGTATCCCATGGACTTCGAGGAGTTTCTCACCGCATGCGGAGTCAGAGAGCCCACAATCGGACTCGTAAGGAAGGCATGTGATGAGGAGCAGCCTCTTTCATCCTTCATCCATGAGAAGCTTCTGAAGCTGTTCTACGTATACATAATCGTCGGAGGGATGCCCCGTGCGGTACAGGAATATGTCGATTCACACGATATTGCAGCAGTAATCGGCGTCCAGAATACGATAATCGGCCTCTACCAGCAGGATATCGCAAAGTATGCGGAGCTGAAGGACAGACCCAAGATCCGTGCAATCTTCGACTCCATCCCCAACGAACTCAACAGCAGAAACAGAAGATTCCGACTTGCATCCCTCAATGAAACGGCCCGTATGGAGAGGTATGAGGACAGCTTCAACTGGCTTGTCGACGCAGGGGTGGCTCTGCCGTGCTACAATGTCTCGGAGCCGTCTGGAGCATTGAAAATCAACGAGAAGAGGAATCTCCTGAAGCTTTTCCTTGCCGACACGGGCCTTCTGTGTGCACTCTCGATGGATAACGTCCAGTTTGAAATCCTCGGCGGAAACCTGGAGATCAACATGGGCAGCATTCTTGAGAACATGATGGCTCAGATCTTCACGGCAGACGGTTTCCCGCTCCATTACTTCGACTCCAAGAAATACGGAGAAGTCGACTTCGTTCTCCAGAGGGGAAGCGGAATCACATTCGTTGAAGTCAAGAGCGGCGCAGACTACAGGAAGCACACGGCTCTCGACAATGTGATGAAGGTCGAGAACTGGAAGGAGAACAAGGCAGTCGTATTCTCACGTTCCAATATAGAAAGGGAAAATGGAATTCTCTATCTTCCGTGGTATGCGGCTCCGTTCTTCTTCAGAAAGACCGATCCCGTGCACATGATATACGAGGTGGACGTATCCAGTCTAAATGAAAGTGCTGAGAACGGGACGTAAATTATCGCAGTTTGAGGTGCTGAAAACCTGTCATTTTGTGCTGTTCAAGAATTGTCGGGCCGTCCAGATAACCGAAAGCAAACGATCCAGATAACCGAAAGCAAACGGTCCAGATAACCGAAAGCAAACGGTCCAGATAACCGAAAGCAAACGGTCCAGATAACCGAAAGCAAACGGTCCAGATAACCGAAAGCAAACGGTCCAGATAACCGAAAGCAAACGGTCCAAATAACCGAAAGCAAACGGTCCAAATAACCGAAAGCAAACGGTCCAAATAACCGAAATATCTTGATTTATTCTTTATATGCTTGTAAATTGTATTTAAAGGAGTAGATAGGAAACATGGAATATAAGAAAAGGCTTATTGATGAGACGATAAAAGATACTCTTTCTTTTCGTGGTGCTGTCCTTATAGAAGGACCCAAATGGTCTGGAAAAACGACCTCTGCCAAGCAGATTGCAATGAGCAATACTTCCATGTCTGATGACGACGCTCAAGAAAATTATCTCAATAGAAACTTCAGTGTGATTCTCAACGGTGATACTCCTCGTTTGATTGATGAATGGCAGCTTGCTCCCGAGTTATGGGATAAAGTCAGAGATGAGGTTGATAAGCGAAGTCTTTTCGGACAGTTTATTCTGACTGGTTCTTCTGTTTCTGCTGACCGTGACAAGATAAAACACACTGGTACAGGAAGAATCTCACGTCTGCTTATGAGAACGATGAGTCTCTATGAGTCTGAAGATTCATCTGGAGAAGTAAGTCTCGGTGCTTTGTTTGATGGGCAGAATGAAATATCAGGTACCAATAAGATTGATATAGACAGGCTTTCCTTTCTATGTTGTCGCGGGGGATGGCCGGGGGCATTGGTGATGACTGACAGACAGGCCTTGAAAAGTGCTGAGGATTTGTATAATGCAACCATCAACAGTGATATCGTTCGAGAAGGAAAGATTGCGAGGAATGCTGAAAAAGTCGGTAACTTCATGAGATCGTATGCCAGAAATCTGGGAACTCAGGCTTCGAATGATGTCCTTGCCTCTGATGTAGTTTCCGGAAAACCTATCGATTCCGATACTGCTGCATCATATATTAATGCACTGGAGAATATCTTCATTGTAGAAAACATGCCTGCATGGAATCCGAATCTACGGAGCAGAACAGCTGTCAGAACTTCTCCTACACGATATTTCTCAGATCCTTCGATTGCTGTACAGGCGCTCGGGGCTGGACCGGCTGCTCTTGTGAAGGATACAAGGACACTTGGGTTCATCTTTGAAACGATGTGCATAAGAGACCTCAGAGTCTATGCGGATGCCATTGATGGCAAGGTGTATCATTACCGGGACAAGACGGATCTCGAGTGTGATGCCGTCGTTGTTCTCAGAGACGGAAGATACGGCTTAATAGAGATAAAGCTCGGAGGCGGCAGCAGAGTGGAGGAGGGGGCGGAGAACCTGAAGAAGCTGAGAGCTCGTCTCGATACTCACGTGATGAACGAGCCCTCATTCCTTATGGTTCTCACGGGAATTCCGAAATATGCCTACAGACGCCTTGACGGTGTCTTCGTCGTGCCGCTCGGGTGTCTCCGGAACTGAAGATTCCGGTACGCAAAAACAGACAGTTGTGCAAAAGAGAACAGAGAAATCGGAAAAAGCTGCAAAAACTGGGTTCTTTTTATGGAAAAACCGACAATTTCATGTATTATAATAAATAAGAGGTAATGATGCTGAAACGTGAAATTGAGAAGGAGATCAGTCAGTGGATTACAACCGCTGACAAGCGCTGTCTTCTGGTAACCGGTGCGCCTCTGGTGGGAAAGACGTACAGTATAAAGAAGGTCCTTGATTCCTCCGGTGTCAGCTGGGCGGGATTCAATCTTTACAGCAATCCGTCTCTTGCTTCGGGCCTCGCCGGAGCACGGAATACGGACGAGCTCGTCGCACAGCTTTCCCTCTACACCGGGAGAAAACTCGAGAGGAACGGCAGTACGATAATATTCATCGATGAAGTGCAGGCTGCGCCGGATATCGTGACGATGATCAAGTTCTGGTGTGACGAAGGTGATTTCCGTTTCATACTGAGCGGATCCCTTCTCGGTGTTTCCCTGAAGCATATAAGATCCGTTCCAGTCGGGTACATGAAGACTCTGAAGATGTATCCCATGAATTTCAGGGAGTTTCTCCAGCTTTACAACTTCTCCGATGAACTCAGGAATTACCTTGATTCGGCTTTCCGTAACAGGACTCCCGTCAGCGATGCGGTACATACACGTCTTCTCGAGGCTTTCCGCATGTATCTTGTTGTCGGAGGCATGCCTCATGCAGTCCAGACCTTCCGCGATACCCATGATCTCAGACTCGTCAGTGACATACAGAACGGGATTGTCGAGAGATACAAGGAGGACATTGCGAAATACGAGGAGGAAGAGAAGAGGCTTTATCTCTCCCGCATCTACGAGCTGATTCCCGCTGAACTCAGAGAACAGAACAAGAGGTTTTCGGTGAATGATGTCAGAGCGGCCCTTGTGTACGGGCGTGCGGACAGGGACTTTCTGTGGCTCACGGAGGCCGGGGTCGCGCTTCCCGTCTATAATGTGAAGGCTCCGGTCATACCGCTTCTTCTCAATGAAAAGAGCAGTCTCTTCAAGCTGTTTCTCTCGGATGTGGGGATTCTTGCCGGAATGTACGGAACGGAGACTGTCAGAGCCGTTCTGAACGAGGACAGGGATCTGAACTACGGTGCCGTATACGAGAACTATGCCGCCCAGGAGCTCTATGCGTACGGCTTCAGGCCTTACTACTACAATTCGAAGAAGATGGGGGAACTCGATTTTCTGATCGAGTACAGGGGAAAGGCGCTGCCCGTCGAGATAAAGAGCGGGAAGGACTACTACAGGCATTCCGCTCTCAGCAATGTGCTGGCGGTGGAGGAGTACGGGATAGACGAGGCCTTCGTCTTCGCGAATACGAACGTGGAGGTGAAGGGAAAGATCACGTATTATCCCATATACATGCTCATGTGCCTGCCGTATGAAGTTCCTCTTCCCAAAGTCGAACCCTTCGACTTTTCGAAAATGACTTTCTGATTCTGTGTCAAATCCTCCTAAGTTGTGCTATCTTGTCTCTGGAGGATTCAAACCATGGAAATCAACAGATACATCGATCATACACAGCTCGCGGCCGACGCGACTGAAGAAAAGATAGCCAAGCTCTGCGCCGAGGCTGCCCAGTACCGCTTCGCATCGGTATGCGTAAACTCATGCTGGGTGAAATACTGCGCAGAAAAGCTCAGGAATACGGACGTCAACGTCTGCACAGTCGTCGGCTTCCCCCTCGGAGCTATGGTCACGAGAGCGAAGGCTTACGAAGCCGCCGCTGCCGTCGACGACGGCGCAGACGAAGTCGATATGGTCATCAACATCGGCTTCCTGAAAGATAAGAAATACGACCTTGTCGAGAAGGATATCAGGGAAGTGAAGGAAGCATGCAACGGAAAGCTTCTCAAGGTAATCATCGAATGCTGCCTTCTCACGGACGAGGAGAAAATCAAGGCATGCGAGCTCTCTGAAAAGGCGGGAGCTGACTACGTGAAGACTTCCACGGGCTTCTCGAAGAGCGGAGCTACAGCCGAGGATGTTGCGCTTATGCGTAAGACAGTCGGTGACAGGCTCGGCGTCAAGGCTGCGGGCGGAATAAGGGACGCGGAGACAGCGAAGAAGATGATCGCTGCCGGTGCTTCCCGCCTCGGCTGCTCTGCGGGAATCGCAATCATGAAGGGGCTCGAGTGATGCCGAATACCGAGAATGCCCAGTCGAGTGCGGACTTCCTGAAGTCACTGGGATTTCCCACTCTCACTGTACACGACACCTTCCAGCACTTCGACTTCACACTTCCGGGCCGCAGAGTACTTCTCATCGGCCCGATGGGCTCGGGTAAGACCGAGTACGCCGCAAGAGTGTGGAGGGATGCATCGGTTGCACGGAGCAAGGGCGATGCCGTCAGTGCAAAGACGAGTACGGGCTGCAGGGACAGAAGAAACGTCTTCTTCATCCGCACCGTAATCGACGGAGCGAGGTTCACCGACTACCCGGACGACGCCCTGGCGTACCGCTCGGGCTACGTGAGGTGCGGCGAGAACATCGCGAGAGTCCGCGACAGCTTCGATTTCGAGCAGGTACTCAGGGACAATCCGACGGTGGGTACATTCATCATCGACGAAGCATCCTTCTTCGACGAGAGACTTGCATACGTTGCCCGGAACTACGCCGTAGACGAAGGGTGCATGTTTGTCTTCCCGACTCTCGTGCTCAACTTCAGACGCGAGTTCTTCAATTCCACGGCACGCCTCATGCTCGACATAGCGACAGACGTGCTGCCGCTTACGGCATACTGTGAGGAGAAGAGCTGCCTCTCCTCCGCATTCTATACCTACAGGTATTATCTTGTGGACGGCAAGGAGTGCCCGGCACTCTACTTCGACCCCCTCATCGTCGTCGGAGGCGACAGGGTGAAGGAGAGCGGCACGGAGCCCAACTATGCCGCACGCTGCGACAGACACCACTACCTTCCGGGTAAGGAATACACATTCTTTACCCTGAAGCCGTTAGGACTCGATGCGGGTAAGGGTGACACGGAAGGACTCATCAGAGAGCTCAGGGCCCTCAAGAACGACATACACTCGTCTCTTCTCTACGAGTCCCTGTACATGCGCTACAAGGACGACCCGAACGGAGAGACGTACCTCAATTCGATTCTGCCTTCCTACATTGCGGAGAAGGCCCTGGCATTTCTCTTTTCGGAGCAGAATCTCATCAGCGAGATACTCCTGAGGCGCATCGTGGACGAGCTCGGACTCGACCGCGAATACCTCGGTAAGACGCTCAGGGAGAACAGAAGACCCGTCTCGTTCGAGGAGCAGTACCTCTTATAAAGGAATGAAACAATGGACAGTGAAACAAAGAGTCTTGAAGAGAAGATGACAGCATCCACAGAGGTCTACTCGGGACGCCTTCTCCATGTCTACAAGGATGACATCATCCTTCCCAACGGCCACAGAAGCACCCGTGAGCTCATACGCCACAACGGTGCCGTCGCAGTCGTTCCTCTCCTCGACAACGGAAACGTCATAGCGGAGCACCAGTTCCGCTATCCGTTCGGAAAGGTAGTCGTGGAGATTCCCGCGGGAAAGCTCGACAGCGCGGATGAGAACCACCTCGAGGCTGCAAAGCGCGAGCTCAGGGAGGAGACGGGCTACGAAGCCGACGAATGGATTGAAATCGGAGAGCTCTATCCTTCGGTTGCATATACTACGGAGACTATCTGGCTCTACCTTGCAAAGGGACTGAGAAAGGGTGAGAGGCACCTCGACGATGACGAGTTCCTGAACGTTGTGGAAATTCCGCTCAAGGATTTCGTCGACATGGTCATGGACGGAAAGGTCGGCGACGCCAAGACCCAGACCGCGGTTCTCAAGGTCGCACGTATTCTGGGAGTATGATACAGGGCACAGCGGTGCCCTCTCTTTCACAAAACCGACGGGTTATATGATCGCTTTAAAAAGATGTGTAAAGACACACTTTTTTAAAATGAAATCCGGTCAGCTCCTCAGAAAAGACCTGAGCTCATGCGTTTTCCCCGGCTATATGATTGCTTCATCTCTCAGAAGAAAATCTATGAGGCCTATGTGATAGATTCCCTTGTCATCGTACCACGGCATCAGTTCGTTTCTCGTAATGACGATTTTCCTGAAGGAGTCGTTTATGATGCTGAACGGCATCAGCTCCGCTTTCTGCTTTTCGGGGTCCGACATCTCGAATGCGGACTGGATATAACACTGGCTGTTGCCGTTGTTGACGACAAAATCGATTTCCTTTACTACCCGTTCCGTCTTGTCTTCTCCGTTCTTTCTGAATGTCTCGGCGACTCCGACGTCAACGGAACAGCCGCGCTGAATCAGGTCGTTGTAGATGATGTTTTCCATGATGTGCGATTCTTCATTCTGCCGCATGTTGAGTCGGGCGTTTCTGAGCCCCTGGTCCACGCAGTAGAACTTGCTCTGTGAATCGAAGTATCTTCTGCCTCTGACATCGTAGCGTTTCGCTTCGCCGAAGAGGAACGCATCCTTCAGATGGCCCAGGTATGCCTTGATGGTCGGATCGGTTATCAGAGCTTCCTTTTTGTTGTGCTGGACCGAGTTGATTGTATTCGTCAGATTATGGACATTGGTCAGACTTCCGATTGAGGAGCAGATGCAGTCCGTCAGATCCGAGAGTATGTCTTCTCTTTCTATGTGCTTGCGTTCAACGATGTCCTTGAAATACGTCTCCTCGAAAAGCTGCTTGAGATAGGATATCTTGGACTCCCGTGAGGGCCGGCTCAGGACAAGCGGCAGTCCTCCGAAGAGCATGTACTCATTCAGGGCAGCGTTCCTGTCGCCGTCTCTGACACTGCAGAATTCTCTGAAGGAGAGAGGGTAGACCCTGACTTCATCTCCTCTTCCCCTGAATTCGGTGAGGATGTCCGATGAGAGCATCTTCGAATTGCTTCCGGTTATGTAGATATCGAGGTTATGCTTTCTGTGGAAACCGTTCAGGACATCATAGAAGGTGATATATTCTCCTTCCAGATCGGGATTCGGAATTTTCCCGCAGAACTGGATTTCATCTATGAAGATGAAGAACTCGTCCCTGTCATTGATTCTTTCCTCTACGTACTTTGCCAGTTCCTTCGGATTGCGCTGCTTTGCCCAGGTGTCACTGTCCAGGGGAATTCTGATGATGGAGGATTCCCCGATGCCCTGTGAAAGAAGGTATTCATAGTAGAGTTCGAATAACAGGTAGGATTTTCCGCATCTTCTGACGCCGGTGATTATCTTGATCATGCCGTTCTGTCTGCGTTCAATCAGCTTGTTGAGGTAGGTGGGTCTTTCTATCTTCATGTTGTCTCACTTTAAAAAGTTGTGTATAAACACGCTTTTTTAAAGTATACCCACATAACTGAGCTTACACAAGTTTCATTTTAAAAACATGTGTATCGACACACTTTTTTAAAATGAAAATGGTTCTTCTGAAAGCTTCTGCGTGAGATACACTGAATCGTCGTCTGAAAAATTCTGCTAATAGGAGTGTCTCGCTGTTAGCAAAAATTGAATTTCTTTCAAAAATTGCTAATAGAAGTGTCTTCCTATTAGCGAAAAATGAAAATTTCTTGATTTCTGCTAGTAGGAATGGTACTCTATGAGCAGGAAAAGATATGAAACTTATAGAAAGAAATATTTACCTTCAGAAGATCATAGACGTAATGGGAACACCGGACATCAAGGTCATAACAGGTGTGCGCAGATGCGGAAAGTCAAAGCTGCTGGAAGCATTCTGGGATTACATCAACAGCAGTATTCCGAACGCGAACATCATCCACATCAATTTCAATCTGACCGAATCTGAAAGGTATAAGGACTATCATGTTCTGAATGACTATATCGAAAAATCATACAGAAAGGAATGTACAAACTTCGTTCTGATTGACGAGATTCAGCTTTGCCCGAATTTCGAACTGACAATCAACAGTCTTCATGCAACGGAGAAATATGACATATACATAACGGGTTCCAATGCATTTCTTCTGAGTTCTGATCTTGCCACGCTTTTCACGGGACGCGCGTACGAAATCACGGTGTATCCGTTTTCATTCAGTGAATTCAAGGAATATTATGAACTTACGGATAATTATTCCGCTCTTGACCGTTACATAAAAGAAGGTGGAATGGCGGGAAGCTATCTGTACCGGAATCCCGACGCGAAATATGACTATATCAACGACGTATTCGATACTCTCATCATGCGTGACATCAAACAGAAATACAGAATTCGGAACACTGCTCTTCTGGAGAGGCTGGTGGATTTCCTGATGGACAATATCTCGAACCTCACCTCTGCCTGCAATATCACCAGAGACTTTGAGAAGGACAGCGAGAAGATTGCTCACAGAACAATAGACAGTTATCTGGATATTCTCTGCAATGCCTTTGCATTCTACCGTATCCGCCGCTATGACATCAGAGGCAGAAAGTACCTTGCTTCATCTGACAAATATTATCTGTCCGACCATTCCTTCAGGTATGCCAGACTCGGTACCCGTAACATGGATTACGGCCGCGTACTGGAGAACATCGTGGCGATGGAGCTTCTGAGGCGCGGCTACGAGGTCTATGTCGGGGTGCTCTACAAAAAGGAAATAGATTTTGTGGCTGTTCACAGAAATGAGAAGATATATATACAGGTCTCTGACAACATCAGCGATGAAAAGACATTCTCCAGGGAGGTGAGCCCGCTCCTTGAGATCGGCGATGCCTATCCGAAGATGGTGGTTGCAAGAACAAGAAGCGAAGAATACCAGTACGAAGGGATAAGAATTATAGACATCGCCGACTGGCTGAGCAGTGAGAATTCAAGTATATCCCGTTGAACTATACAGAAGAAAACCCCACGGTCCGTGGCTTTCTTTCAGGAAGTATCTTCAGTATGGAAAACAGTACAGAACAGGAAAACTACAGTTGGCGATGAAGTTCGTGAGGGAGAGTCTGAAGGACTTCGGCCGCAGAAGCGGAAGAATCGTTGAATGCTTCCGGAAATATCGAAAACAATGACTAAGACGGGCGGGAGGCGAAGAGATGATGTATCCGTTTCTTACACTTGATGACGGAACAGAGATTGTCCACTCGGAATTTCTGAATGACGGAACTGTCAGGGTATACATGGAGACACCTGATGAGAAACTCTGTTTCAGACATGCCACCTGTTATCTTCCTTCCTACAGATGGGAGGATGTTTCCGGGTATTCTTCAGAAGACATTGCAAGACTAGAGGAAGTCATCCGTTCGACAGCTCATCTGATCATGCAGTTTTCGAAAGAGGGAGGCTTTGAAAATGCCTCAGTTTTTTAAAAACCTGTGTAATTACACACTTTTTTAAAATGGAAAGGCTGTTTTCGGACAGCTTCGGAAGAGAATACGCGAATTGTGGTCTGGAAAATTCTGCTAATAGAAGTGCTTCGCTGTTAGCAAAAAATGTATTTTTTCAAAAATTGCTAATAGAATGGGCTTTCTATTAGCGAAAAATGAAAATTTCCCGAAAATTTCTGATAGATGGGGCTTCCCGGCAGCAGTTTTTGAGCGAGTGTCGCAGCCGGAACGTGAAAGACAGAGCCCCGGAGTTCTCCGGAGCCCTGTTATGATACCAGACGTGTCTGAAGATGCTCAGGCCTTCTCCCACATCGTCTGAAGTTTAGATACCGTATCCTTAACAGTCTCGGGATTCATGTTCTCGAGTGACCAGGGGATGTTCTCCATGTGTCTCTTCTTTATTTCCGTCATGAAGCCCTGCCAGTCGAAGACGCCGGTGAGTGCGGGAAGATTCCAGATCTTCGCTCCCTCTTCACTGAGGCGGAAATCCTTGCAGTGGATTGCGACGAGTCTCTCGCCGTAGAGGTCGAGAATCGGGGCGTAGAAGGCTCTCTGCGCCTCGGGTGTGGGGAATTCCCTCTCGCTTCCGTCACTTTCCTTTATTCCCGCATAGGGGATGAGGTTCACGGGGTCGAAGAGGACCTTGAGGTGGGAGGACGGGAACTTCTCGATCATGGCAGCCATTCTCTCGACGCTCGTCATCGTATGGGTGTGGTTGACGGCCTCGATTGTGCAGTAGGCGTCGTACTTCTCTGCGGCATTAACCATCTCGGAGAGGGAAGCGTAGAATATTTCGAGATTCTTCGGGTCCGAAGTGTGGATGGAGTAGCCGCCGTTGGGATTTACCGTACCCGTCTCCGTTGCGACGACTCTGCATCCGAATGCCCTGTTGAGCTCGAGTCCCTTGATGAAGCGCTTCACTTCCTCCTTCCTCTTCTCCTCGTCGGGATGGATGGGGTTGATGTAGCATCCCACGACGACTGTCCTGACGCCGTGCTTCTTCAGCGTCTCCGTTACGGATGATATGTATTCCTCATCCCATTCCTGCCAGGGGCGTGAAGAAGGTACGACCTTCTTCAGGGCAAGCTGTATGATTGACTGGGGATAGTACGACTCAATCGTCCTCCCCAGTTCCTCTACCGATGAAAACTGACCATAGTCATGTGCTCTGAAACCTATATTCAACATGACTTGAGGATAGTTTATTTAAGGAAGAGGTAGAAGATATCCTGTTGAAAAAAAACGAAGAGCGGGGTAGTGACAAACCTCTTCCGTTTCTGGTATAGTACCAGAGATTCTTGAGCCTTCGGGCAGAGGAGGTGAGATATTATGGCATTCGTAAAGGTTGAAGAAACCGAACCACTCGAGAAAGCAATCAAGCGCTTCAAGAGAATGGTCGAGAAGGAAGGCGTCATCAGAGATTACAAGATGCGCAGATACTTCGAGAAGCCGTCCGCTATCCAGCACCGCAAGGACAAGGCAATGGCACGCAAGCAGATGCTCAAGAACAAGAAGGCACGCTCTTCTAAGGCTTATTAATCCTGAGCAAGGCAATAAGGTGGACTCTACGGAGTCCATTTTTGTTTGCTCCGATTCAGAGTGTGTGCATGTACTCTTTGTCTGAAACTATGAACGGCACCGTTCTGGTGCCGCTCTGATCCTCAGTTATGTACGATCTGCGTTTCTGCAGGCTATCATGCTGATGCCGGTTCCAGCGATGTCGGGGATGATGACATCTCCCATCTTCACGGGGGCTTCGACGACTGTCTTCTTTATAGTCTCCATGGCCGTCAGGAGAAGCTCCTTCGGAAGCGGGGAAGCGCTTCTGACGGGAAGAAGTGCGAGCCTGCCGTTTTTGATGCGGACCGTCGAGGAGAGTACACGCTCGGGGTGTACGACCTCGGAGGATGCGTAGGTAAGGCCGCGCCTGCAGCTGTTGCCCTTTACCTCTCTTATGACCTTTTCACCGTTCTCTTCCTCCCAGTCGACGCTTATCGAGCAGCCCTTGGGACATATTACGCATGTTACGAGACTTGTTTCCATTATCTGACCTCCCTGAGGTATTTTGCGACAGCCTTGCCGCAGAGGATGCTGTCCTTCGTGACGTTGTCTGCAAGGTCGTAGACTCTGAGGACGTTTCCGGATGCGAAGATTCCGTCGACGGATGTCATGAAGTCGCCCTTGTTCACCGGACCCCTCGTCTTCGGATCCATCTCCAGGCCGCAGCCGCGTGAGAGCTCGTTCTCCGGAATGAGTCCTACCGAGAGAAGGACCGTGTCGCATTCGACGTACTTCTCAGTTCCCTTTATCGGCCTGAGGTTCTCGTCGACTCTGCTTACCGTGACGCCCTCGACTCTCTCCTTTCCGTGGATTTCCGTTGCCGTCGTGAAGAGGTGGAGGGGAATGTCATAGTCGTCGAGACACTGCACGATGTTTCTCCTGAGACCGTTCGAGCGGCTCATGACTTCATAGACTCCCTTTACCTTTGCGCCTTCGAGAGTCATTCGTCTTGCCATGATGAGGCCGATGTCGCCGCTTCCGAGAATCACGACGTTCCTTCCCGGCATATAGCCGTCGACGTTGACGAGTCTCTGCGCGGTTCCCGCCGTATATATTCCGCTGGGGCGTGTTCCGGGAATGTGGAGCATTCCCCTCGTTCTCTCCCTGCAGCCCATTGCAAGGATTATCGCATCGGCCTTTATGTCTATGAGACCGTCGCGGGTGTTGAGTGCCCTGATTGTCCTGTCGGGAGATACCTTCGTGACCATCGTGTCTGTAAGGTACTTCACGCTCGAGCCTTCAAGCATGTTCACATAGCGCTGTGCATATTCGGGACCCGTGAGTTCTTCTCCGAATACCTGGAGACCGAAGCCGGGGTGGATGCACTGGTTGAGTATTCCTCCGAGAGTGGAGTCTCTTTCTATCACGAGAATATCTCTGACGCCTTCCTCGTAGAGGGAGAGTGCGGCGCTGAGCCCGGCGGGGCCGCCGCCGATTATTGCAACCCGGGTCTTAAGCATTTTCCTCTTCCTCCTTCCTTTCCGTAAGCCAGCTTCCCTTTCCGAATTTCGTTACATCGGTGAACGGGATACCGAGTTCGCGTGAGAGAATCTCCATGACACGCGGTGAGCAGAAGCCGCCCTGGCATCTGCCCATGCCGGCTCTGACACGGCGCTTGACGCCGTCGAGGGTTACCGCACCCGCGGGGCGTCGGATGGCATCGACGATTTCGCCTTCCGTCACCGTCTCGCAGCGGCAGATGACTCTTCCGTAGAGCGGGTTTCTCTTCAGCGCCTCCTTCTTCTCATCGTCCGTGAGCTCCATGAATCTCACGACCTTTCTCGAGTCGTTCCACTTATCCTTCATCTCTCCGAGCATCTTTCTCTCATCGAGGAGTGATACGACATACTCCGCAATGGCAGGGGAGGCCGTGAGACCGGGCGAGCATATTCCCGCAACGTTGAAGAGGCCTTCGACAGTGCTGAAGCCTATTATGAAATCCTCTCTGTCCGATACCGCTCTCACTCCCGAGAACGATGTTATGATGTTCTTCTCGCTGATTGACGGTACGGAGAGCCTGCCTCCGCGGAAGATCTCCTCCTGACCGGGAGTGGTGGTCGTGGTGTCGTACGGGTTATCCGTATCCTCCGCATTAGGTCCGACCAGTATGTTGCGGTCGACGGTGGGGGAGACGAGTATTCCCTTTCCCTTTTTCGTCGGCGGCTGGAAGATCGTATGGCTTATGATGGAGCCGACCTCGTTGTCGAGGAGGGAGTACTCTCCCTTTCTCGGGTGAATCCCGATCGAGTCATCGCCGAAGAGGGAGGCAACTCTTCCCGCATCGACGCCGGAAGCGTTTATGACATAATGAGTCCTGATGCTGCCGTTGAGGATGAAGCCGTCCTCTGTCCTTTCGACCTTCTCAAGCTTCGTGTTCCTCATGAACTCGACGCCGTTCGTGACTGCAATCTCGAGCGGGGCCGCCGTCAGCTCGAATGGTGAGCAGATTCCGCCCGTGGGGGCGAGAAGGGCGCCGAGTACATCGGGGTTGAGGTTCTTCTCGAGTTCGAGGGTCTCTTCCTTCGAGAGAAGCTCAAGACCGGGAACGCCGTTTGCCTTTCCTCTTGCCCGGAGCTCTCTGATCTTATCGAGTCCCTCTTCGTCGAATGCGACGACAAGGGAACCCGTCTGTCTGAAGGGTATTGCCATTCTTTCGTGACATTCCCTGATGATTTCGTTTCCTCTTACATTGAGACGGGCCATGAGGGAACCCGGCTCGGGGTCGTAGCCCGCGTGGACGATTGCCGAGTTGGCCTTGCTCGTTCCTTCGGCGCAGTCGCTTTCCTTCTCGATGACACAGACACTGTTCTTTCTCTTGGACAGCTCCCAGGCCGTCCAGGCGCCGGTGACACCCGCACCGACAATTACATAATCAAAGGATTTCATAGCCCTTCCAGTTTAGTTTGATATATGAGCGGATGACTCTTTTCCGAGCTCCCTCGTGACAATTCTATAATCCAGGAAGAGGACTTTGTAAAGAAAATATTTCGAACTTTTCAAACTATTCAAAAAAAAGCAAATTTTACTTGCATGCTCCGGAGTGATATATTAGAATACCACTGTTGCAATGAGAAAACGATCTCCTGTGCATTTTTCATCCGTCCGGCGGGGACATCGTATCTCTTTCCCCCTCCTGTCCTCCTTCCGGGCGGTAAATAGTTTCCTCCTAACTCATTGCATTTCAACAAGAAGACCGGATTTCCGGTCTTTTTGCCTTCTCTCCGGGGGCGGAGGTTTCCCGGACGGGAAAAGGGCAATATACTAAAATATCAAAATAAAAGTTGACAAACCGGCAAACCCGTGAAATCTTAGTATATAACAGTAAAAACGTTTTGTTTCTGCTGAACAAAAAAGGAGTACTATATGAGAAGATCACTGGTAACGGCAATGCTGCTTGCATTGGTTATGGTTCCGGTATTCTCGCAGGCAGTCGCCGAGCAGAACGAGCCTGTGGATTTCACGAAGTATGCCAGGGGTGTCACTGTAGAAGAGGACTACAATTCACCTACCGGCTATACTGCTACATTCATCTATGAAGAGGAGGATACCGATACCTACCTCGTCAAGAACCAGAGCGTCACAATCGGCGAGATTGCAAAGGTCGAGCTCTACTCCGACTGTATGCTTCTCTTCACCGAGACGGAAGGAACGACGGTTAAATACAATCCCGACGAGTTCGTTGCGGGAATGAGCCCCGCGGGCGGAAGCGGAGACACCACATACTATGCTGAGATGACTGAATTCGCAGACGGTCTCTGGGGAGTACAGATTCCACTTTCAAGCGGCGCATTCGTCTACAACTTCCAGCTGACGGACACTGAAGGCAATGTCGTGTCGCGCCAGGACGACCCGAACAACCCGACAATGGTCAACAGCGAGACGGGAATAACAAGCCTCTCGTCCATGGTCTATGTTCCATACAACAGGGAAAAGATGGGTGTCGGCCTCTATGCAGACAGAACAATCGAGAATCCGTGTGACGAAGCCGGAACAGTCGAGACCATCAGTTACACCGGTGCCGCAGGCGACACAAGAGGCCTCGCAGTCTATCTTCCGTACGGCTATGACGAGAACAGGGAAGAGCCCTACAAGGTTCTCTACATCTCCCACGGAGCATCGGGCGACAGCGTCGGCAACGAGATGAGATGGCTCAACGAAGGCTGTGTTGCGAACATCACGGACAACCTCATCAGGGAAGGAAAGGTCGAGCCGTTCGTTGTCGTTGCAATGAACAACCAGGATCTGGGATGGGATTTCTCCAGAATTGAAACAGAACAGTTCGACTACATCATGCCTCTCATCGAGGAGAGATACAATGTCGCGACTACAGCCGGGGGAAGAGCATTCGCAGGTCTTTCGATGGGCGGTATAACGACAAGCAGAATGTTCATGAATCATGCTTCCGAATTCTCGTACTTCGGAGTATGGAGCGCAGCTGACACATCGGTTGCAGACCACCTCGAATATCTTTCGTCACTCGAGAACATGCCGAAGGTCATGGTCGGCGGCGGTGACTGGGACTTCGGTCTTTCGAGTTCCCTCACATTCGGAAAGATGCTCTACAAGTATTTCGATCTCGACGTCGTCTTTCTCTCCGTACCGGGTGCTCACGACTGGGAGACATGGCAGCTTCTCTATGCATATGCTGCCGGAAATTTCTTCTGGAAATAACAGGAAGAGGCACTGCGGAGTCATAGCCGCAGTGCTTGCGGCTGAGTACGTTCCAGCCGAATTGATAAACTGGTTTCAAGTAAGAAACTATTTTAGTAACTGCTGCCGGCGTCTCCTCCCTAAAGCCCGGAAACTTCGGATTAGAAGACGGTTCGGAATGGCGGTTTTGACTTTGTTTTGCATTGTGTTCGGGGAATGCGGCCAATGGGGTTTTCACTGCAGGGTTCGTTTTTCCTGCGCATACCGGAAAAAGCGGGCAGGAGCAGAACAGGTCTTGTTGTATCCGATAATGATATTCTTACTTTAAAATAAATTATTGTAAGATTATATCATACCCGGAAACATGGAACGGAGCCTCCGGAAGCTGTCGTCGGTGCTTCCGTTCCGGGAATGTGTTCCCGTTTTTCCGGTGCCGGGCGGGTGCCCTGCGGGCATACGGTGTTCTTCCGTCGGGGAACTTCTGTTCTTTCCGGGAAAATCGTTTTGCTTATCCGGACGCCACCCGGAAAATTCATAAAACTTTTATTGACAGCTGGAATATTCCATAAGAAAATATTCCTGAAGTGCGGATGAGAAAGTCATCCGGGTGCTTCACAAAAGGAAAAAAGGAGAAAATCATGAAAAAATTATTTACAGTACTTCTCGTTGCTGCTCTGGTTCTTTCATCCGTCTTCGCCAACGGCGCAGCCGAGAAGGCAGAAGAGAAAATCACGCTTTCCGTCCTCTGGTTCAACGACGGTAATGAGAGCGAAATCTTCGAAGAGACGATGCAGGATTATCTTGAATCCCATCCGAATATCGAACTCGATGTCCAGGTTGTCGCTTATGCCGACTATCAGCAGAAGCTCAAGATGATGATCAGTGCTGGAGAGGCTCCGGATGTTGCACGTATGAGCACGGGCGACCTTGTCGCACTCATCGACCAGTGCCTTCCTCTCGATGACTATGTGGACGTGGATTCCATCAAGTCCGAGTACATGGAAAGCATGCTCGCATATGCATACAACAACGAAGGACAGCTCGTTGCACTTCCGACGGAAGCTACGGCAAACGGTATGCTCGTCAACAAGACGGCATTCAAGAACGCAGGAATCGACGTCGACGAAGTCAGCAAGACATGGACATGGGACGAATGGGCTGAAATCATCAGAAAGGTCATCGCTGCAAACGACGGCATGAAGTACGGTCTTGCAGTCGACTTCACACCCCACCGCTTCTCCACGATCATGTACCAGTTCGGCGGACACTTCCTCAACGAAGACCAGACAGCCATGGAATTCAACAACGAGGGAACAATCGCAGCTCTCAAGTGGTTCAAGAAGATGCATGACGAAGGTCTCATTCCTTCATCCGTATGGATGGGAAGCGAGAACCCCGCTGAGCTCTTCCAGGCCGGTCTCGTGGCATGCCACATCGGAGGCAGCTGGAACGTCAACACATACGCAAGCAACATCACGGATTTCGAATGGGGCGCTGTCCAGATGCCGAGCGGAACAATGAGATCCTCAGTCCCGGGCGGAAAGCTTGTCGCATCCTTCAAGAACTGTGCTCATCCCCAGGAAGCTGTCGAGTTCATGCTTGCATTCGCAGACAAGGAACATTCCAGCAACTATGACAAGGAGACTCTCAACCTCTCCGCAAGAACAGACACATCTGTCGAGTATGCATCCAACCTCGAGGACTTCACTGTATTCACGGAAGAACTTCTCGTAACTCCGGCTTACACGGCAAACGAGTGGAAGAACACAAGCCTGAGCAAGGTCACGGGATACGCAAAGGAACAGATTGTCCAGTATCTCCTCGGCAACATCGATGTCGAGACATGTGTAAAGAACGTCGACGCTTACGGCGCAGAGTTCTTCAACTGATGATCATACTTCCGCTCGTCCCCGTCCGGGGATGAACGGAATGAATTGACAGAGGATTCCACCCGGGGCAGTCAGGCTTCTTTTCCTGAATTCAGAAATCCCCGGGTGGAATATTAAAGCCGACTCCGGTTGTGGACGACCGCAGTAACCAATGTCCACTGGAGGTTCTTGTGACACGTTTCAAGAAAGGTACCAGACAGTTCTGGATTCCGTATCTCTTTGTTCTCCCCAACGTTCTCATCTTCGCTCTTTTCGTCATCATCCCCGCAGTCCAGGGGCTCGGCATGGCCTTCACGGACCAGGGCGTATTCACAGAGGCGAAATTCGTCGGTCTGAAGAACTTCATCAATCTCTTCAAGGACAGCGTGTTCCTGATTACGCTCAAGAACACCATAATCTATTCATTCATCACGGTGCTCGCACTGATTGTCGTATCCCTCTTCCTTGCGCTTCTTCTTTCGAAGAATTCCGTCTGGGGCGAGAGCGCATTCAGGGCAGTTTTCTACATTCCCTCTCTTCTGAGTATGGTCATCGTCGGTATCGCATGGAGATTCATACTCGGCAACGACATGGGAATACTCAACTACGTCATACGTCTCTTCGGAGGTGACGGCGTGGAGTGGCTCACGAACGGAAAGCTCGCAATGACCTGTGTCATCGTCGTTTCCGTATGGACCTACGCCGGCTACTACATGCTGATCTTCATCAGCGGCCTCCAGGCGATTCCGAACGAGCTTTACGAGGCAGCCATCGTCGACGGCGCGGGGAAGTTCTATTCCTTCAGGAAGATAACCCTTCCGCTGCTTTCCCCGACGACTCTGGTTGTATCGATTCTGGCGACAATCAATGCCTTCAAGGCATATGAACTCATAATCACGATGACGAAGGGTGGTCCCGGCTATGCAACGAAATTCATCGTCCAGCAGGTATACGAGGTCGCATTCACCCAGGACAAGCTGGGCTACGCATCGGCCATGTCCATGGTCCTGATGATCATCATCGGCATATTTACCGTAATCCAGTTCTCGGTAACGAAAAACGGAGGTGAAGACAATGAGTAAGGGTGCAAACAGGATCAGCATACCCAGGACGATAATCGTTCTGATTCTTGCTCTTATCACGATATTCCCGATTGTCTGGGTAGTTCTCTCGTCATTCAAGCCGCAGAGCGAGCTCTTCTCGTCGCCCATGTCGTTCCTCCCGAGGACATGGACTCTCGAGAACTATGAGGAGGCGCTCGGTAGAGGAAACTTCCTGACATACTTCAAGAACAGCCTCTTCGTGTCGATCATGTCGACGATCATCTGCGTTGCAATCAACACGATGGCGGGATATGCCCTTGCGAAGTTCGCATTCCCGGGAAAGAAGGCCACATTCTCCGTCATGCTTGCAACCCTCATGGTTCCTCTTCAGGTAATCATGATTCCGATCTTCCTCCAGCTCAAGCGCTTCGGGCTTCTGAACAACCTCTGGGGTATAATCATACCTCCGGCGGCGACACCCACGGGCGTCTTCCTTGCAAAGCAGTACATGACGACTCTTCCCGACTCCCTCATCGAGGCGGCGAGAATCGACGGAGCGGGAGAAGGCTTCATCTTCAGGAAGATAATCCTTCCCATGTCGAAGCCGATAATCGCGACAATCGCCATCTTCTCATTCATGTGGCGCTGGAACGACTATCTCTGGCCGCTCATCGTCATCACGAAGAGCAAGTACCAGACGATACAGCAGTCGCTTGCAACCTTTGTCGGACAGCTCCAGATAAACTGGTCCAACCTGCTGGCCATGACCACGATATCGATAATACCGGTGATCGTCGTCTTCCTCTGCTTCCAGAGATTCTTCATGCAGGGTGTCACGGCAGGTGCCGTAAAGGGTTGATTTAAATGAAATTCGAACTTAAGCACATAGATGATTTCTCCCTTAAGGGAAACACTCTTCTCTGCTCTGCGGAGAACGGCAGGATAGAGATTACATTCCTCGAGAGGGGAATGCTCTACGTCAGCTGCGTCTTCAACGGCCTCGGGACTCCTTCTGCCCTGGAATACGTTAATTCGGTTCTGAGGGGTAATCCCGAGACGACGAAAGAGAAGATCGAACTCGAGGTGACTGGCGAAGAGGGCAGAGCAGTCTGTGGTGACAACGTCGTCCACGTTGAGAGGGCGACTGGAAACATCATGGTCACCAGCTCCGGCAGGACCATATTCGGTGGCAGACTCGGCACGAGCGACACCGTCATTCCGCGTATCCAGATAAGAGGATTCCGGAGGAACGGGGACAAGTCGTGGTTTGCGAGAATCAACGAGCCGCTGACGAAAGGTGACAGATTCTTCGGAATGGGCGACAAGTCCGGAAAGCCCGACAGAGCCCAGAAGAGAGTGAGAATCTACAACCGTGACTCCCTCGGCTACGACGGAGAGAAGAGCGACCCGCTCTACAAGTCGATTGCCTTCTACATCAGACAGAATCCCCTGACTGACACGACTGTCGGCTTCTACTATCCCGAGGGACTCATCAATGCATTCGACTTCGGCGAGGAAAGCCCGTTCTACACCTATGTCGAGATCAGCGACGGTCCGGTCGGCTTCTACATCATTCCGGGAAGGAACTACGGCGAGATTGTCGAATCCTACTGCACCATAACCGGTCTTCCGGCATTCCCGCCCCTGTTCTCGTTCGGCTTCTTCGGTTCCAGCATGAACTACGTCGAGAGCGACGACGCCCCCGCGAGAATACTCGGATACTTCAAACGTACGGAGGACGAGAAGATCCCCTGCGAGGGTATGTACGTCTCCTCGGGCTATCTCAAGGCCGACGACGGAAAGCGTTATGCCCTCTACTGGAATACACGCAAGTTCCCCGACTACGGTGATTACCTCAGAGCTCTCAGAGACCGCGGCTACAACCTTACGATGAACATCAAGCCGGGCTTCCTCACCACGCATCCGTGGTATGAGGAGCTGAAGGAGAAGGGCTACTTCCTCAAGGACGACAGCGGCAACACGCTTGTCGAATTCTACTGGGGCGGTTCCGCATCCTTCCTGGACTTCGCCAACGAGGATGCGAGAAACTGGTGGAAGGAGCAGCTGAAGGACAAGTATCTTTCGCACGGCTGCACGGGAATATGGAACGACAACAACGAGTGCGAGGTCGAGGATACCGATACCGATTCCTTCCGCCGCAAGCTCATATTCCCTCTCCTGATGTGCAGGGCTTCCTGGGATGCCTTCAGGGAGACGAGTCCCGGTATAAGACCGTGGATATATACCCGTTCGGCATGCCCCGGCATCCAGAAGTATGCCCGCTCGTGGACGGGAGACAATACATCCACCTGGAAGACACTGAGATACAACCAGTACCAGGTTATGTCGCTCGGGCTCTCGGGTATGCCGTACATAGGAAACGATCTCGGCGGATTCTACGGGGAGAGACCGTCAGAGGAGCTTCTTGTACGCTCCTGCCAGAGTGCGGTCTTCCAGGCCAGATTCGTAATCCACTCCTGGAGAGAGGATGACAGGCCTACCGAGCCCTGGACCTATCCGGAAGCACTTCCGATGATCAGAAGGCTCGTGATGGAGCACTACTTCTTCATGCCCTACATCTACAATGCGGCTTATGAAGCATCACGTACGGGAAAGCCGATGTGCAGGATTCTTGCTCTCGAGTATCCCGGAGACAGTGCCCTCGATACAGATATTCCCGTCTACCAGAGCGGAGACTCGGTCATTCCTCTCTTCACGGTCGACGAGGGGGAGGATACTCTCTCCCTGAGACTCCCGGCCGGGACGAAATGGTACGACGCCCAGAAGAAGACTCTTCTCTCCGGCGGCAGGGAATACCTCTTCAGTGTTCCCTTCGGAGAGCCCAGATACCTCTTCAGGAGCCCGTCCGTAATACCTCAGAGTCCCGGATGCTCGTCTCTTGTGACGGGCCGCTTCGAAAAGCTCAACTTCGCCCTCATTCCCGGTGATGAGGAGTACGAGTACACCTACTTCGAGGACGACGGGGAAGCGGCAGTCGAGAAGGATGAGTATACGCTCGTCAGGGTAAGGCTTACAGAGAACAGGGCTGTATTCGAGACTGTTCACGGGTCGCTTCCTCTTGAGGGAAGAACTTTCTCCGCTTCTCTTCCGGAAGGCTTTGTCTTTGCTGACGGAAAGAACACGGCAGATCTTGTCTTCACTTCCGGCAGAGCTGAAGTCACGTTCTCCGGTAAATACTGAGGCTGTGAAAAAAGGTGCTGTACACCGCAGGGTGGCAGCACCTTTTACTGTATAATGAACTGATTCTCCGCCTCCGGTTTCCGGGGACTTTTTTTCAGCCGCGGCTGCGTGACGTGCTCTTTCTGATTATGAGAGTGGAGGGCATCCTGATTGTTTCAGCCGTGCTCAGCGAATCGGAATTCTGTATGAGGCCGAGAAGCATCTGCATCCCCAGCTGTCCCATCTGCTCGAGCGGCGGCTGGAATGTGGAGATCGGTGTCGGCCAGAAGGCCGAGAATTCACGGTTGTCGAAGCCGAGTACGAGTACGTCTTCGGGGACTCTCCGTCCGAGTTCTCCGCAGGCCGTGATTGCACCCGCCGCCATGTAGTCGTTGGAGCAGAAGACTCCGTCGACTTCGGGATGGGAGGAGAGTATAAGCTTCGTCTTCTCGTATCCCGAGGAGAATGTGTAGTCTCCTTCCTGTATGAGGCTGCCGGATACGTCGATGTTGAGTTCCCGCAGCCTCTCTATGTAGCCCTTTCCGCGCTGTGTCACAACCTCGCGCTTCTCCGGTCCCGTAACGAGGGAAGGGTGGGTGCACCCGCTGGCAACAAGGTGGTCCGCTGCCTGCATTCCTCCGGCATAGTTGTCGGGGATTATCGAGGGAATGCCTTCGATTTCACTGTTTACGGAAACTGCGGGAATGCCCGATGCGGCAAGCTCGTCCATCGTGCTCGAGTTCATCATAATGTGTGAACAGAGGAGGATTCCGTCTACGTTGTAGGATCTGAAGAGCTTTATCGCCCTCGATACGCTTCCTCCGAGTTCCACGCCGCTTGTGAAGAGCAGCGAGCTGTCATTTCCCGAAAGTGCGCACTGCAGTCCCCTGACAAGTCTGTTTGCAAAGCTTTCCGTTATGTCGGTGGCATAGCAGCCGATGATGCCGCTTCTGCCGCTGCGGAGTCTGCTTGCGTTGAAGTTCGGGACGTACCCGAGTTCCTTGATTGCCTGGATTATCCTTACGCGGGTGGCATCGTTGACGGGTCGCTTTCCGTTAAGCGCATGCGTTACAGTGGCGGGGGAGACCCCCGCCTTATTCGCTACATCAACGATGGTTACATTCTTCATGGTTCAATCCTACCACGAGACTTTCATTTCAATCAATCATTGTTCTTTTTCTGCTCTGCGAACATGCCGATGAGATCGAACTTCTCGAAGGAGACAATGACGTCGAATGACTTCTTCTCAGGCCTTCCGAACTTGATTCTGACAAAGCGTGATGAAAGGTCATATACCCAGCCTTCACTGCTTTCCTCCCAGTCATCGATTGAGAGGAACTGCGGAATCCGCTTTCCGTCGACGTCGACATAGAATGCTCCTTTTTCCCTGTTGAGAACGTTGAGGAGAACGTTCTTCCAGGAGATGGGATAATCACCGGTGCTGTCGAAGCTGACTCTGACTCTGCTTCCGCTTCTGACGGATACTTCAGTCTTCACGTATGCTCCGTTCTCGCTTGTGCCGTCATCGTCGAAGAGAGTGAAGCCGCAGTCGCAGTCGGGAGTGACGGTGAATTCCATGGTCTCCGCCGTGTCGCGTGTCGACGAGGTGATATCGGGAGAGGAGACGATTACGGAGCCGCCTCTCTGGAACATCGGGATGGAGGAGAGCGTTACGGGAACGGAGATCTTCTCACCGCCTCTGTAAGCCTTCCAGTTGTCGTTCATGTCATACCATACAGTTCCTTCCGGAAGATATACGGTTCTCTCCTCTGCTCCCTTCTCGAGTACGTTTGCAACGAGAACCGATGGTCCGAAGAGGAACGAAAGCGAGTCGTCCCTGTAGCATTCCGTATCCCGGGGGAATTCCATGAAGAGCGCTCTCCATGCTGGAAGTCCCGTCGAGTGTGCCTCTGCCATCAGCGAGTACAGATATGGAAAGAGTGTATAGCGGATGGAGAATGCATCACGTATGAGGTCCATGTACTCCGGGTACGACCAGGGCTGTGTTACGGTGTTGTCGCTGTTTGCGGAGTTGAGACAGAAGCGGGGCTGGAATACTCCGTTCTGGAACCATCTTACAAGAAGTTCTCCCTCCGGTGCGGGGCCCGCGAAGCCTCCGATGTCGCAGCCGGTGTTGGCGACGCCCGAGATTCCCATTCCCATGATCAGGGCAACGTTGTATTTGAGTGTTCTCCAGTCCGTGACGTTATCGCCGCCCCATACCTGTGCGTAGCGCTGGATTCCCGCATAACCCGCACGGTTGGTGACGTATGGACGCTTTCCGGGGTAGTACTCCCTGAGTGCATCGCATGCCATATAGGCCATCATGTTCGACTGGATGACCTTGAGCTCAGCCATCGTTCCGCCGAGTCCTTCCTTCTCGCATCTCGCATTCCTGTCCTCGACTCCGTCGTATTCGCAGTTGTCGTTCCAGATGGTGTGGATACCCTTTGATAAAAGGTTCTCCTTCTGCAGGTCCTTCCAGAGGTTTCTTCCCTTCTCGGAGGTGAAATCGACGAAGCGTCCTCTGCCTCCCCACCATTTTCCGATGTAGTCATCCTTTCCTTCCGGATCCTTGATGAATACGTCAGCCTTCTTGAAACGCTCGAGATAGGGGTGATGCGGCAGTATTCCGGGCTTTGTGTTCGGAATCACCTGGATACCCCTCTTTTCCATCTCGCGGATGAATCCGTCGGGGTCGGGGAAGCGCTTCGTGTTCCAGTGGAAGAAGTACCTGAGGCCGTCGTCGCCCGATGTATAGCCGCTTGCGAGCCAGAAGCCGTCGATCGGGAGTTTCTCCTTCTCGAACTTGTCCATGACGCGGAGTATTTCCCCGTCACAGTCCTTCGGAAGCTCACAGTAGTACATCGTGGAATCGATGAATCCCAGCGACTGCTTCGTCGGCATGATGGTGCGTCCCGTGAGCCATGTATAGCGCTTCACGATATCCTTCACGTCCGGTCCGTTGATGAAGAAGACGTCTATGTCTCCGCCGTCAGCCTGCCAGTAGCAGTAGCGGTCCCAGTAGCCGCTTCTTTCGTCTCCCATGTCGAAGACGCAGTCGTACGAGTTGTTGTAGAAGAGCCCGAGAGCATGCTTCGTGACTTCACTGGTACGGATGTAGAAGGGGATGTGCTTGTACATCGGGTCTCCGTTCTCGGGATCCGTTGCAATCGCATCGCGTGGCATAAGCCTCATGCGCATTCCTCTCTTGTCGAGCTTTCCGTTCTTCTCCCCGAAGCCGAAGAAGTGGTCGTTGTCCTCGTCCAGTCTGCTGTAGTGGGAGATTCTTCCGAGCTGGTCTATTTCATACGAGCGTTCGGGAAGGTCTTCATAGAACACTTTTCCGTCCCTGTCGGAAAGCGTGAGCCCGAACGGCTCCTTCCTGAACGAAAGCGTCATTGTCGAAGTGGTTATCCTGATTTCGTTTACGCTTTCCTCATAGGGAAGCTGAAGAGCACTGATGCGTGTTCTTTCATTTCTGAAGAGCTCGTCAAGACCGTCATCCCATGCGGTTGTCACAAGGGCGTAGGATGCCTCATCGAACTTTCCGTCGAACGAGAAGCGGAATCGGATGACGTCATCGTCGAGAATCCAGAGGCGTGCATATCCGTGGTCGAGTCCGAACTGGATATATCCCTTATCTGATACTGAAACATTCATTAATTTCCGGGCAAGCATTGCTGACTCCTTTTGCTTTTGATGGAGAGAGTATAATTCCGCATGCAAAATATTGTCAAACAATTTTTGATATTTAAAGATTGCAGCTTCATGTATAAAATGAGTCCGATTCAAGCTTATTGTTATAACTTAAAGAATAAAATGATTTTTAGTTTGTCCGGATGCTTTCTTTTCAGCTTAGCAAAACGTTTTGCAGCAACAAAAGGAAGATTCAAAGCGGTTAAACCTGCTTTTCTGATGGTGTGCTCTTCAGAGTGTGTACGTGTACTCCTCGTCTCCGGTCTTTTCAAAGCCCAGCGAGAGGAACATCCTCTGACTCGGGATGTTGAAGGAGTAGATTACGGCCTTCACTTCCGTCATTCCCTTTTCCTTCGCAAGCGACAGCATCTCCCTGACGCAGCGCCGCCCGATATGATTTCTCTGGTATTCCTTCGATATGACTATCGCAATCTCGCCGCTTCTGAGGAGCGTTACGTCGCCGACGAGGATGCCGTCGTATTCGATGTAGAAGCAGTCGCCGTTATCGGAGAGGTAATCGTACATCCGGTGGAGTAGGGGAATGTCGTACGGAGTGTCATGGTTGTCGACCATCTTCACTAGGTTCCTGTCGAGGTACCAGTGAAGGGAGACTTCGTCGTTACGGTAGTAGGGGATGAGTCTTATGCTGCTGTCCACAATGCGTTCTGCTGTATCTTTCACTCTGCTTCCTCCTCTGGTACATTACCACGTTTCCGTGCAAAAGAAACGAGGCCCTTCCGGACCTCGCGGTTATCTCAGTTGTGCTGAAGGAATCTCGAGAGGAATTCCTTTGTCTTCTCGCTTTTCGGCGAGTTGAAGATCTCCTCGGGCTTTCCGTCCTCCTCGATCTTTCCGTCGGCCATGAAGAGAACACGGTTGGAGACCGAGCGTGCGAAGCTCATCTCGTGTGTGACGACGAGCATCGTCATGCCGCTCTTCGCAAGTCTCTTCATTACGTCGAGAACCTCGCCGACCATCTCGGGGTCGAGAGCTGAGGTGGGCTCGTCGAATAATAGGATTTCGGGAGCCATGCAGAGTGCGCGGGCGATTGCGACTCTCTGCTTCTGTCCGCCCGAGAGCTGCCTGGGCTTTGCGTTGATGTATTCGCTCATCCCGACCTTACTGAGGTACTCGAGCGCTGTCTTCTTCGCTTCCTCCTTACTTCTCTTCAGAACCTTCACCTGTCCGATAGTACAGTTCTCGAGAACATTGTAGTTGTTGAAGAGGTTGAAGGACTGGAAGACCATGCCGACCTTCGTTCTGTATTCGTCCTCGTTGATTTCCCGTCCGAGTACGTCCTTTCCTCTGTAGATAATCTTGCCGTCCGTCGCATCCTCGAGCATGTTGATGCATCTCAGGAGCGTCGACTTGCCGCTTCCCGAGGAACCTATGATGGATATGACATCACCCTTCCCGACGGAGAAGTCGATGTCCTTCAGAACATGGTTTGTTCCGAATGTCTTTACAAGGTGCTCGACCTTCAGAAGTGTTTCCTGCATCAGTGTGTTCCTCCTGTTCTGGGATTATAGGATGTGAGACCCGAAGTGAAGGCGAGGGTGTCGTGGGTGGCAAGGTCGAAGTTCGCGGGGCCGTCCATCCTGTTCTCGACCCACCTGAGGATTCTCGAGCATGCGAAGGTGAGGATGAAGTAGATGATCATCGTCACCGTTGCCGCCTCGAAGTAGGTATAGAGCGCACCCGAGATGCTCTTGAAGGTGAAGAAGAGTTCGACTGTGCCGATTATCGAGAGGACACAGGTATCCTTGATGTTGATGATGAGGTTGTTGCCGATCTGGGGCATGATGTTCCTCAGTGCCTGCGGAAGCACGACGAGCGTCATCGTCTGGAAGTGGCTCATGCCGATGGCTCTTGCGCCTTCGGTCTGCCCGATCTCGACGGAGAGAATACCGCCTCTCACCGTCTCAGCCATGTATGCGCCCGTGTTGATCGAGACGATGAGTATTGCCGCACTCCACATTCCGAGGTTGATGTTGAAGAGCTGCGCCGAACCGTAGTAGATGAATGCCGCCTGGAGCATCATCGGGGTTCCGCGGAAGATTTCGACGTAGGCGGTGAGAATCCACTTAACAATCTTAAGCAGGGCTCTCTTTACCTTACCCCAGTTCTTCCCGGGCTCCGTCGTCTGCACGAGGCCCACTGCGAAGCCTATTACGCACCCGAGGAGCGTGCAGACTATGGCGATTACCATAGTCGTGCCTGCTCCCGTGAGAAGTGAAAGGGAATATCTCTGGAGGATGTACCACATCCTCTGGAAGAAGTTCATCTGTGATATTGTCATACCTTACCCTTAAAGTGATAACGGCTGTACCGAGATTGCCTCGTCCATCATCCTGTTGTAGTCGTCGACCGTCAGTGTGCTGAGTGCCTCGTTGATTTTCGCCGTCAGCTCGGGATTGTTCTTCGATACGGATATACCGATGTTGATCTCTTCTTCGCTTACCTGGAAGTCATCGTCGCTTCCGGAGAAGTCAAGGAGTGTGAACTGGGGGTATGCGACAAGTGCAGCCTGGCCTGTGGGCATGTCGGTGCAGATGAGGTCGACTCTGCCGGATGCAAGTGCAACGAGCATTGCGGGTGCCGACTCCTGGGCAGCGAGAATCTTTGCGTTCTCTATCTGGGGAAGACATACATCGTACCAGACCGTATTCTGCTGGCTTGTGCATGTGACGCCCTTGAGGTCGCTCAGACCCTTTGCTGAAGCGTAAGCGCTGTCGCTGTTCACGAGGCAGATTACAGTAGCGTAGTAGTAGGGATCCGTGAAATCGACCATCTGGAGGCGGTCGGAAGTAATCGACTGACCTGCGATGACGCAGTCGACTGTACCGGACTGTACTGCGGGAACGAGGGAATCCCAGTCGAGCTTCACGATTTCAAGCTCCATCCCGAGATAGTTCGCGATGTATTTAGCCATCATGACATCGTAGCCGTAAGCGTAGTCCTTGCTGCCGGAAATCTGTACGGCGCCGTTTGCGTCTGTTGTCTGTGTCCAGTTGTAGGGTGCGTAGCCGCATTCCATTGCGACACGGAGTGTGTTCGATGATGAAGACGATGCTGCCGTTTCACTGCTGCCGCCTGCGAAAACCAATGCTGCGATTAAAAGTATCGAGAATAAAGCTGTAAGTTTTTTCATTTCAAAGCTCCCGTTAGTGTTGTTACAAGTAGGTTGTTCTGAAATATATCGAGGCGTTAAGAAATAGTCAATATGTTATTTCCAAATATTAAATGTTATTTCTATAACACAATCAGATAGCTACCCAAAAACCAGAAACAAGTGCGAATGAAATCCCCCGCATTGCTGCAGGGGAGTGAAAAGTCTGAACTTCCGGGGTTAGATGTATCTGACGGGGAGAACGTAACATTCTTTATTTCTCGCATTTGAAATAAGTCCGTCCCCTGATCCATCATAAAGAAAATAGCCGGTTTTGTATGCTTCTGAGCTGGAAGCCATCTCAACATCTCCATCATTGGCTATAGCCGACACAGCACTCTTCGTGCTTTCATCCTTATACATTGCCATAATTTTTGAGCTTGTCACAGCTGCTTCCGCTGCAGAAGGAAGGAACCAGTCTGAATATGTCACTTTTGTCTCGGGATTCGTATACGTATACTTGTCTGCAACTGCTGCCATGTAATTCTTATCCTTCTTCGAGGTATCGGAATAAGATGTATATGTTTCCTCTCCGAATGCTGCAACCAGTTTCTCTGTGTTTTCTTTTCCCGCACCGAGAAGCTGACTTGTTCCGATCATCTTGAAGGTATAGTAAGTATTTCCATCGACTTCTTTGGTCTTAAGGGAATATCCGAAGAGGAACTGTGAAACCTCTTTTCCGTCGACAGTTACCTTTGCGAGTTCCGGAGCACACTCAAGGTAACGCCAGCCGAGTTCGAGGGATGTAACACCGTCATCGTTGCCGTCAGCGTTGTCTGCATCAACGTCGTATACAATCCAGCCGCCTGCTTCGCCCTTGGCACCTACTGTATAGATTTTCTTGAAGACTGCCGTGATTGTGAGATCGGAAGAGATGTTCGTTACTTCTTCCTCTGCTGCGTATCTGTTGGTTCCGTCAGAGAACCATGCGAAATACTGTCCCTCGGGTACTGTGAGTGCGGAAGCTGCAGGAAGCTTTACAGAGCCTCCCTGCTCGACTGTATTCGATACCGAATAGTCTGAGCCGGCTGTTACCGTCACCTTATACGATGCTGTCTTCGGGCTGTTGTCACAGGAGACGAAGACCAGTGAAAAAGCAAGAACAGACATTACTATGATTAAAAGGTTTCTTTTCATGTTTTTCTCCTATCAAATTTGGTAAATGCATAGTAGGAAAAAAAAATACATTTTTCAATGCCGGTACGGTTGTATCAACAAAATGAGGTACCCCGGAAGGTACCTCGTGTAAGCTTTGTTCTGTTCGTCTTACTTTTGGATGAAGTGGACTGCGAAGCCGCCGATCTCCTCGTTGACGTAGAAGAACTTGACCTTGCCCTTTGCGTCATACGTGAAGCTGGATTCGTTGATTGTGTAGCCGAGCTTCTTGACGTAAGCCATGGTTCTCTCGATGTTGTTGACCTTGTACCCGATATGACCGTGTGTGCCGGGGCCGTTCTGGTTCATGATCTCGATTGTCTTGTCCATGAAGTAGCCCTTGCTTGTTTCACTGGGAACCATGCCGAAAGAGGAGAACTTCTTCGTCATCGCCTCTCCGTCATCCTTGCCCGAAGCATTGATGCCGAAGTGAGCAAGCTCGAAGCCCTGCATCTTCATGACTGCCTCTCTGCAGAGGTTTTCGATCTCATCCCACCTGTCGTTGTTGATGAGGTCTGCCTTGACCATCCATGAGCCGCCGACAGCGAGGACGTTCGATGCCTTTGCGTAGTCGGCAAGATTCTCCGTGTTGATTCCGCCCGTCGTCATGAACTTGACGGATGTGAACGGACCGCCGAGGTCCTTGAGCATCTTGACGCCGCCCGAGGATTCAGCCGGGAAGAACTTGAGGACCTTGAGACCCATGTTGACGCCCTTCTGGACTTCGGATGCCGTGCAGACACCGGGTGTCACGGGGACCTTGTGCTCCTGGCACCACTTGACAGTTGCTTCGTCAAGACCGGGGGAGACGATGAAGGAAGCTCCCGCCTTCACGGCTCTCTCTGCTGTCTCGGGATTGAGGACCGTTCCCGCTCCGACAACCATCTCGGGATAAGCCTTCGTCATTCTCCTGATGGCTTCTTCAGCCGCATCTGTCCTGAACGTGACTTCAGCGCAGTTGATTCCGCCGCGGCACATTGCCCCTGCAAGAGCCTCGGCCTTGTCCGCATCGTCGATCTTGACGACGGGTACGATTCCAAGTGTATGGAAAAATTCAAATAATTCAGATTCCTTCATTATTCTGCCTCCGATTATTGAGGAAAATATAACACATAAAAACCGACTTATTAACGGAAGATTCAGACATATTGTTGACTCTTAAAAACCCCGTGGACAGAATGAGGAAAAAAAACGGAAGGAGACTGATATGTCAGACAAGAAATATGTAACTTTCGGCGAAATCATGCTTCGTCTCAGAAGCCCGGAGCATGAGAGATTATTCCAGAGCCCGGCTCTCGAGGCAACATTCGGCGGCGGAGAGGCAAACGTGGCCGTTTCACTCTCTATTTTCGGTGAGAACGTAAAATTCGTCACTGCACTTCCCGACAATGCCGTAGGCGAGGCATGCAGGCGCGAAGTAATGAAATATGGTGTCGATACATCCTCCATCAACATGGTCAAGGATGCAAGACTTGGTATCTACTACCTCGAAACGGGTGCCGTACAGAGACCGTCCCTCGTCGTATACGACAGAGCGGGATCCGCTATTGCAAACGCAAAGCCCTCGGACTTCGACTGGAACGACATCATGAAGGGGGCAACATGGTTCCATACAACCGGTATCACACCGGCTGTCAGCCAGGAGGCTGCAGACTGTGCTCTCGAGGCCATGAAGGCTGCAAAGAAGGCAGGTGCTACTGTCTCCATCGACCTCAACTACCGCAAGAAGCTCTGGAAGTACGGCAAGACCGCTCCGGAAGTGATGAGGGAACTCGTCAAGTATGCCGATGTCGTCATCGCTAACGAGGAAGACATCCAGAAGTGCCTCGGAATCGAAGCAGACAGCGATGTCACAGCAGGCAAGCTCGACACCGACGTCTACAAGGAGCTTGCAGCAAAGGTCAAGGCTCAGTACCCGAACGTCAAGTACGTTGCAATCACACTCCGCGAAAGCAAGAGTGCAGACCACAACGGATGGAGCGCAGCTCTCTCGGGACAGACGGGCTTCTATCTCTCCAGACACTACGAGATTACGGATATCGTGGACAGAGTCGGCGGCGGCGACAGCTTCGCAGCAGGCATCATCTACGCTCTCAGCCACTATGCTGACGAGCAGTACTGCATCAACTTCGCAGTTGCTGCATCCTGCCTCAAGCACACGATCAACGGCGACTTCAACCTCTCCAGACTCAGCGAAGTCGAAGCTCTCTGCAAGGGCGACGGTTCGGGAAGAGTCCAGAGATAAGATTATTCCGACACTAATGCACGGAGGTGGTGAAAGCCGCCTCCTTTTTCTTTAGAATGAAGACACTATGAACAGACTGATTTTACTTGGTGATTCGACCTGTGCGATAAAGACACCCGAAGCCAGACCCGAGACGGGGTGGGGCGAGAAGATCTACCTCTTCATGAAGCCTGAGTGGTCGGTTCTCAACTACGCTAAGAACGGACGATCGACGCGTTCGTGCCTTAAGGAGGGAATATTCAGGGAAGCCCTGATGAATGCCGAAGAGGGTGACTGGGCCGTAATCCAGTTCGGCCACAACGACCAGAAGACGGACGAGAGGGGAACCGATGCGTTCACAACGTATATCGCAAACCTGAAGTACATGGCCTCCTCCCTGATGGAGAAGGGCGTGAAGGTGATTTTCATAACCTCCGTGCCGCGGCACAGATTCGTCGACGGGAAGATTGTCGATACCCATAAGGACTACATCGCCGCGATGAAGGCTGCGGGGCATCAGCTCTCCGTTCCCGTACTGGACATCACGATCCCTCTCATGATAGACGAGGCGATGATGGGTGAGGAGGAGAGCCGGAAGTACTACATGAACTTCGGTCCCGGCATCTATCCGAACTATCCCGACGGCAAGGAGGACAATACCCACCTCAGACCCGAAGGTGCAAAGTGGGTTGCCTCTGAAATCGCCTCACAGATGAAGAAACTCGACGTCGACTTCCTCCGCTGACAGAAAATCATAACTACCAGCGCCGATAGTTATGATTCGATATGAGCCATTGTCCGTCCGAGTATGACGTCGAAGCCGAGAGCTCTGTACATCTCCTCGTCACACGGTGCGGAGCATACCGTGATGCTCGCTGTTCCTCTTTCTCTGCACCATCTCTGGGCTTCCTCACTTAGACGTCGGGCAATTCCCTTTTTCCGGTAATCCGGTCTGACGTAGAAATCCTCGAATACGGCAGTGTCGGAACAGGAGAAGGTGGAGTAGCACCTGGAGACGCTGCAGATTCCGACAGTGTGTGAGCCGTGCTCTGCAGTGAAGAAGGTTATTCGACCGTCTCTGACTGCCGCCTTGAGATTTCCTTCCTGCTCCGCAGTCAGCATTTCCTCTCCGATATCCTTCCGGTAGGCGTTCTCGAGTTCGATGAATTCCGGATTGTCGGGATCAGTGAGAATGCTCACTCTGAAGGATGTATTTTCGTCTTCCATTTGCCTTTTCCTGCTTTTCAGAGTCTGTATTACTCCGACTTCTCGTCAAGAGACCTGAAGTACTCCTCCGCCAGAGCCAGCGGTACATTTACCATTCTTTCCTGTTCTCTGTATGGTGACATTGAAAATCTGATTCCGTAGAGTCTGTCATCTGATTTCAATAAAGTCGAGAGACTTTTCGACCTCAGATTTTCCTCTGCTTTCACTTCAATGGGGTAAATTCCCGACATCTGCACAACAAAATCAATCATGAGAGTTGAGTTTTCATTTGTATGGTAGAAGAGTTCTTCCGACTCCGTATACGAACTGTGGAACTGCTGGGCTATGTACTGTTCTGTGAGAATTCCCCCGCATGAAGAAAAGCAATGTTCATTTGCAAATATTTCATTTGCGCTTACGCCTGCCATTGCACCGAGAAGTCCGAGATCAACTGCAAAGAGTTTGAAACACGCCATATCTTCATAGTATTTCAACGGCGTCATGACTTTCTTCACTCTGTTCACCTTATAGACGAGTCCCGCATCCAGCAGCCATTGAAGTGCGTTTTCGAATTCCTTTGCTCTTCCGCCTGTCTTCACTGCACCGTAGATGAATTTCCTGTTTTCCTTTGCCAGCTGGGATGGTATGGAATTCCAGATCATGTTGATTTTCGGAATGTCGTTTTTCGGTGCATGCTTCGAGATGTCCTTATTGCAGTCTCTGAGTATTTTCTTCTGGATTCTTCTTACTTTCTTTAAATCCTGATCCTGAATATAACTGAGAACGACATCAGGCATTCCTCCGGTATAGTAATACTGCCTCAGAAGTTCTTTCAGCTGGAGGCCGAGTGCATTCATCTCCTCCCATCTGTGTTCTTTTATCTCCTGTATGAGGATTTCTTTCCCCATGGCATCAAGGAATTCCATAAAAGAAAGAGGATAAAGTGTAAATGTATCAACTTTTCCCACAGGAAAACCGCTTCCATAATGGTCCATCAGCCCCAGAAGTGAGCCAGCTGCTGCCACATGATATCCAGGAGCATCTTCGTCGAAATATTTCAGTGATGTCAGGGCTTTGGGACACTCCTGGACTTCATCGAATATTATCAGTGTAGTTTCTTCCTTTATTGTGACGTTTGTAACAGCCGAGAGACTTCTGATTACTCTGGGGATATCATAATCTGAAAACACAGTTTCGAGCTGCGGATTACCATCGCAGTTGACATAACAGACGTTCTCGTACTCGTTTTTTCCGAACTGTTTCAGGAGCCAGGTTTTTCCGACCTGTATGGCTCCTCCAATAATAAGTGGTTTTCTTTCTTTCCCTTTTTTCCATTCAAGAAGTGATTTATATAATTCCCGTTGCATAAAAAGATTGTAATGCCACATTTTAAGATTATCAACGTTAATCTGCGGGAAAAATTCAAAAAATATTACATTTTTCTAGGTGAAAATCATGAAAGATATCACACTTTTCTTGATGAAATTCATGACTAGATTTCAGATACTCCATAGAGTGGAATGTTTTCCATCCAGCCCTGTGAGATGTATTTCAGGGTTGAAAAACGTACAGCACGTCGCGGATTGAACTTGTCACAGTAGGCTTTAAGACTCTGTGAGCGGGTGTTGCCGCCGGCCTTTACTTCAATCGGTATGATATCAACTCCTTTCTGAATGAGAAAATCCTGTTCGAAAGTCGCTTTTTCCGTCCCGTAATAATAAACCGGACAGCCAGTAGTGGCGGTAAGTTCCTGGAGAACATACTGTTCAGTCATTGCTCCCTTGAATTCCACGAAAGCATTATCTCCCTCGATCACGGCTTCCGCAGGCATTGCAGACAAAGCTCCGAGGAGTCCGACGTCCACGAGAAAAAGCTTGAAGGATGAAAGGTTCATATATGCCTTTAAGGGAAGGTGCGGTTCATTCACCATGTTTACCTTGCGTACGACTCCGTAGTCGACAAGCCATTGTACTGCTGTTTCATATTCGCTGGCCCTTGCTCCTTTTTTCATCTTTCCGAAGAAGAATTTCTTGTTTTCCTTGGCCAGCTGCATCGGAATCGAGTCCCATACAAGACAGACCCTCTCAAGCTCGCTGCCTTCTATATGGTTTCCGAAATCCTCTCTGTAGAAGGCAGTGATAGCGTCCTGCTTTTCTCTGACACTTTCGTAATCTCTGTGTTTCAGAAAATCTAAAACCACTTCGGGCATACCACCGATGTAGAGATAGTTCTTCAGCCAGAAAAGATAGCGGTCGGAGAAACTGTCTGTCAGAGAGAAGTCTCCCGTCGAAAGTGCATCTGCAAGTTTCTCCTCTCCGACCGCATTGAGAAATTCCCGGTAGGAAAGAGGATACAGATTCATAAGATCGACTTTTCCGACTGGAAATGAAATCCCTTTATGGTGAGCTATACCCAGAAGGGACCCCGCTGCGATGATATGGTAGTTTCTTCCCTCTTCGCAGAATGCCTTGAGAGACTCCAGTGCTTTCGGCGCATTCTGGATTTCATCGAATATTATAAGAGTATCACCTTCTGTTATAGTGACACCGCTCTCGATGCCGAGACTCAGCATGAGTCTCCGAATATCATAATCCTGATCAAAGAGCGATTTTGCCCGCGGGTTATTGTAGAAAGAAATGTATGCTGTTTTCGCGTACGAAGTTTTGCCGAATTCCTGCATGAGCCAGGTCTTGCCGACCTGCCGGGCTCCCATTATGATAAGCGGTTTCCGGTCCTCTTTTTCCTTCCACTTTTTCAGTCTTTCTATCGCCTCTCTGTACATATTAGTATTATTTCCTCATATTTACGAGAATTATACTTCATCATTCTGGTACTGTTAAGTGATGTTTACATTTTTTCGGGGCTAAAAAAAGCGTTATGTTACATTTTTTCGGGGCTGATTTAGGTTAAAACCTACATTTTTTCGGACCATATATATAATTTCTATATATACTGGTGTGCAAAATTTGTTCAAAACAAGGCCCTCCCGGAGGAGAGCCTTCTGAAGGTTGTTTTTTTCAGTTATTCTTCGATTGATACGTCCACGAACTTGAACTGTGTCACGTCGAAGAGGCCGCAGTCGGTAATCTTGTATGCCGGGATTACCGGGAGAGCCATGAAGCAGAGTGTCATGAACGGATCGATTTCCGGGTTCATGCCTTCCATCTTCTTCTCCGCGGCATCGTGGAGCTCGTCAAGGCACTTTACGACTTCGTCGACGGGGAGGTCCGTCATGAGGCCGCCGATTTCAAGCGGGTGGGATGCAAGTTCCTTTCCGTCCTTGTATACCGTGATTCCGCCGCCCATGTCGACAAGATGCTGTACTGCGGCAAGCATGTCGTCATCGTTGTCGCCCACGCAGATGATGTTGTGCGAGTCGTGTGCGATTGTGTCGGCAATTGCTCCGTGCTTTATTCCGTAGCCTCTGATGAGAGCTGATGCATGGTAGCCGGTGCCGTGATGGCGTTCGATTACCGTGACTTTGAGTATATCCACATTCGGGTCGTGTACCCATTCGCCGTTCTCGTCTCTCTTGACAACTGCTTCACCCTTACCGGTTACGACGCCGCCGGGGAGTATGTCGATGATTCTCACCTTGTCTGACTTGAGGGGGAGTGAGAACGTCTTTCTGGAGAGGTCCTTGACCCTTACCGATGCCTCGACTCCGAACGGTGCGATATGAGGACTCTTCTTGAGTATCTTTCCGTCCGCAGCAACCTCTTCGCCCTTGACGAAGACTTCGGTGGGCTTTATCTCGTCGAGCGTCTTCGTGAGGAAGAAGTCCGCACGCTTACCGGGTACGATTGCTCCTCTGTCGTCGAGGTGGTAGCATTCAGCTGCGTTGAGCGTTGCACATGCGATTGCCTTCAGGGGATCGAGCCCGTGGGATATCGCAAGGTTCACGCCGTAGTTGATGTGTCCCTCTCTCTTTATCGACTGGGGCTGTCTGTCATCGGTGCAGAAGAGGCACCTTCTGTAGTTGGTGTCCGTGACGCCGGGAAGAAGCTGGAGTACGTTGCGGCATACGGTTCCCTGTCTCAGAAGCACGTACATGCCCTTTCTTATCTTTTCCTTGAGCTCTTCGGGTGTTTCGCATTCGTGGTCCGTCTTGATTCCCGCTGCGATGTATGCATCCAGTCCCTGGCCCTGGATCGAGGGTACGTGGCCGTCGATGATCTTCTTTCTCGAGTAGCATGTCTCGAGCTTATCCAGGATTGTCTCGTCGGCTCCGACGACACCCACGTAGTTCATCATTTCTCCGAGTCCCAGAATCTTCTCGTTGTCGATGAGCTTCTCGATTTCCGGTGCGTTGAGCACTGCGCCCGAGTGTTCGAAGAAGGTGCAGGGTACGCAGGAGGGGAACATGTAGTAGATGTCGAGTACGGCGTCCTTTGCGCTCTTGAGCATATATTCGAAGGCCTTGAGTCCTCCGACGTTGCAGATTTCATGAGGGTCTGCGACTACTGTAGTCGTGCCGCAGGGAAGTATTGCATTCGAGAATTCACTCGGGGAGAGATGCGAGCTTTCGATATGGCAGTGGGAGTCGATGAAGCCCGGAACGAGGTACTGTCCCTTCGCATCGATTTCCTTCTTCGCCTTCCTGTCTCCGTCGAAGCCCACGATGCAGCCGTCCTTCACGTAGACGTCCGCCTTCCAGACCGTCGAACCGCATACGTCGACGACGTTGGCGTTTCTTATCACAAGATCACACTGTTCTCTGCCCATTGATGAATTAATGAGATTACGAGCTGTCAGCTTATCCATTATTTTTTCTCCTTTTGTATCTAAATGATAAATCCGTTTTGGGAAAATGCCACAAGAATTGTTGCTTTTTGTTGCGAAAATACAGATTTCTTCACATTGAGGCCGCAGAAATTATACATCTGTTCGTTTTTGGAGAAATGCGGGACATTGAAAAACCGCAGGTTTCCCTGCGGTCGTAATGTCCTTCTGTTCCCTTCAGATTGTGTTGACGACAATCTTTGCAACGAAGAGTGCGAAGAGAACCCATGTCGGGATGTTGATGTCCTTGAGCTTTCCGCTGAGGACCTTGAGGATGACATAGAAGAGGACGCCGAACATGATACCGTTCGAGATGGAGTATGTGACAACCATCATGAGGATACACATGAATGACGGGATGCCTTCCGTGAAGTCGTTGAAGTCGATCTTCTGGACAGGAGTGATCATCATGACGCCGACGATGATGAGAGCCGGAGCCGTAGCTGCTGACGGAATGCTTCCGAAGAGCGGCTCGAGGAAAAGCGAGAGGAGGAAGAGAACGCCGACTGTGACTGCGACGAGACCTGTTCTTCCGCCTTCTGCAACGCCGGATGCGCTTTCGACGAATGTCGTGACTGTGGATGTTCCGAGGATTGCACCTGCTGTCGTTCCGATAGCGTCGGCAAGGAGAGCTTCCTTACAGTTGGGGATTGTACCGTCTGCATTGACGATTCCGGACTTGCCTGCACAGCCGATGAGTGTTCCGACTGTATCGAACATGTCGACAAAGAGGAATGTGAACATGACGATGATGAAGTCGAAGACTGTCTTGCCGTTCTGGAAGATTGCAGCGAAGTCGAAGTTGAAGAAGTACGGAGCTGCCGGAAGATAGCTGCCGCCTGCATATGTCGTGACTCCGAGAGGAATACCGATGATTGTCGTGACGACTATACCGATGAGGAGGGCACCCTTGACTCCTCTTGCAACCAGTGCTCCCGTGATGAAGAGACCGATGACTGTGAGGATGCATGCCGGGCTCGTGATCCATGCGGGGTTGAGAGCGCAGACCGTGCTTGTGTCGTAGACGATGATGCCTGCATTCTGGAGACCGATGAATGCGATGAAGAGGCCGATACCTGCTCCGATTGCATGCTTGAGGTTCTCCGGGATTGAGTTGACGATAGCTTCTCTGAGGTTGCAGAGTGTAAGAAGGATGAAGATGATACCTTCCACGAAGACTGCCGTGAGACAGAACTGCCAGTCATAACCCATTCCGAGACATACAGTGTATGCGAAGAATGCGTTGATACCCATACCTGCGCTGAGTGCGAAGGGGAGGTTTGCAACAAGTCCCATTACGAGACATGCGATAGCAGATGAGATTGCCGTAGCAGAGAAGACTCTGGAGAATTCCATTCCGCATGCGGAGAGGATTCCCGGGTTGACTGCCAGGATGTAGATCATGGTCATGAAGGTTGTGACGCCGGCCATGATTTCAGTCTTGACTGTTGTCTTCCTTTCCTTGATCTTAAAGAATTTTTCCATACATTATTCTCCTTTTTAATGTGTGTAAGAACAAAATCTAGAGCTATCTTAACGCCACTTTATCCAGTTGAAAAGAAAAAAATGCAACAAAATGCAACTTTTAGTTTTTCGAAGTACCCCGGCGGGAGATGTCGTACAGAGTGTCGGATTTGAAATGCATGACGGCGAGGAAGAAAGCGCAGCCTCTCCCTATATATAATAATGTATGGTGAGAGCGGGGCCGGGGAGTATCAGAGAACACTTACCTTTTGTCCCGTTTCTGTTGTTGCAGACTTCCGTCAACGCCTGTATGTTTTACTTGAAGGGAGGATTTTGATGCGTTTAATGATTAGCAATATCGGAGTCATAAAGGATGCCTGTATCGAGCTTGACGGCATAACGGTAATTACAGGAGAGAATCTTTCCGGAAAGAGCACTGTTCTGAAAGCTCTGTCTTTTCTCATATCCGCAAACAACAGGACGGGAGGCGGTCTCATTTCCGGCGAGAAGCCCGTAGTACACCGTTCCTTCAGAGAGAGATTCGGCGATGAGATCAACAGTTCTTATATTGGGAGCGAATGATTCGTCTCCGTGACATGTGACAACGGGGGAAAATCGCAGGTGGTTTTCGCCCGGAATGAAGTAAAGTCATTCGAACCATTCGACAATGAATCGGGAAAACTGTCCGCTGTCCTTCCTGAGGCTCCGTCACGCTTCGGCACTGCTTTGCCGGAGGCGGGAAGAATCAATCCATCTCTCATGGAGCTGGTGATGAAGGATGTTTTCTCTGACAGGATACCCGAGGACTGCAGGAAGATTATCGACTACTTCATTGATGATGTCATTCACGGTTCCTTCATACGTGACGTGGAGACCGGAGAGCTGATGTTCAGAGACGACCGGATTCCGGCTTCATCCTTGAGCCTCTGCAATACGCCATCGGGTGTCATGGTCTTTGCATTACTCAGACGACTTGTTCAGAACAGAAGCCTCGTTGAGAACGACATCCTTGTGATTGATGAACCGGAAACAGGACTTCATCCCGAATGGCAGATAAAGCTCGCCCGTCTCCTGGTTCTGATTGCGGAGAAGATGAACGTCAGGATACTTCTGACTACACACAGTCTGTACTTTCTGAGATCTGTCGAGGTTTTTTCGAAGGAGATGACCCCGTTGAGCTGTTACCTGATGAAAAAGGAGAATGACGGACCGCTGTACAGGGCCTGCTGTGTTACGGGAAAGACGGAAGAGATATACAGAGAGATGTACAGGCCGCTTGAGGAACTGTGACAGAAAAAGGGCAGTCCCGATTGGAACCGCCCCTGCTGTTTAATTGCGTTTATGATCAGCCTTCGAAGTATCTCTGGGCATTGCCGAAGGAGATGTTCCTGACAATCTCTCCGAGAGCCTCTTCGTCGTACGGTACCTCGCCGTTCTCGACCCAGTTGCCGATGATGTTGCAGAGTATTCTTCTGAAGTACTCGTGTCTCGAGTAGGAGAGGAAGGACCTGGAGTCCGTGAGCATTCCGATGAACGAGGGAAGGGATCCGAGGTTTGCAAGAGTCTTCATCTGCTCCTCCATGCCGTCTCTGTGATCACAGAACCACCAGCCCGATCCGAGCTGGATCTTTCCCTTGATGCCGTCGCCCTGGTAGCAGCCCATGAGTGTTCCGAGAGGATAGTAGTCCTTGGGGTTGAGGGTGTAGAGAATCGTCTTCGGCACGTCTCCCGTTTCGGAGAGGTTACCCAGGAATGCAGATACTCCCGCTGCGAGCGTCTCGTCGTAGGATGCGTCGAAGCCCGTGTCGGGTCCGAGAAGCTGGTAGAGCTTTCTGTTGTTGTCTCTGATTGAAGCGAAGTGGAGCTGCATTGCAACGTTCTTTGCCTTATAGAGCTTTGCAAGAGCGGTGAGGACGTATGTCCTGTATGCGTCAGCTTCCTCTGCCGTCACTTCCTTGCCGCCGATCTTCTTCTCGAAGATTCCGTTGACTGTCTTTGCGTCCCTGAATGTGTGCGGACATGTCATGAGGGCGTGGTCGGATGCGCGGCAGCCCATCTCGACGAAGAAGTCAAGTCTCTTCTCGAGAGCCTTTATGACGTCGTCGACGCTCTTGATGCCCATATCTGCACTCTTTGCGAGCTTCTGGATGTAATCCCTGAATTCCGGCTTGTCGATGTTGAGAGCCTTGTCGGGGCGGTATGACGGAATGACCTTTGCCGGG
>CAVFVX010000004.1:0-45283 GCA_963626075.1 Acutalibacteraceae bacterium | reverse complement strand
CTCTATGACGCACAGCATGCGGACACAATGGACTGCACTCCTTTCGCAAGATGGTTTATAGACCTATGTACAGAAGGGATGAAGAAAGTTGAAAACATCTGCAGACAGAAAATCAGGTTATCTTCATTCATGGCAACACTCGATCCTTCTGAATTCAACTCGAGGGAAATCACGATGATGTACAAGGTAGCTTCAGGCTCTTTCAGGGGAAAGCTGAGTGCTGAGAAGTGGTGCAAAATGACAAAATGCACAGCAGCTACAGCTAACAGGGATCTTTCTCATCTGACTGAGAGGAATATCCTGATAAAGCTTGAAGACGGCGGACGTGCTCCGTATTATGTCCTTAATCCCGAGGCTGCAACAAGCCTTGCGCAATAGTATCTGTATTGAGAATGCTACTGATGTTGTTTAATGGCGATTGAACTCGCCTACATCAGTAGCTTTGGCACGAGAATTCTGACTGCAGACTTGAATTCTCTCTCTATTTCATCAATCTCTATTCCTGATACCTCATACGTTGCTTTCAGATATTCGAAGTACTCCGGGCCTCTGTTGTAGCGGAAGATACTGTCGAGGCTGTTTTTTATGTTATCCGAAAGTCTGTCCCGGCAGTGGTTGATAATCCAGCATACGTCGTAGAGGTAGTCCAGTCCGCCGTAAGTGGAGAGTTTTGTTCTTGCGTCTATGAAGATGCTCTCGATTTCATCGGGATTCTCCTCGCATCTTCTCTTTATGTAATCTGTTACCGTTATCGCTTTCTTCGGTTTTGTTATCCCATTCTCTTCCAGGAAGTTAAGCCACTTCAGCATATATTCCTGTTCAACGCAGAGTGATATCCTCCACCAGTCCCTGTCGCTTTTCGTTTCCTTCAGGGCGTAGACATATTCGAAGAGCGTTCTATCGAATCTCCTGTCGTCATCGAGGTAGTCGGCTCTCATACCCTCTGCCGTTACATAATCGCCGTGATCGAGGAGGTCCGCTATTGCCCGGATGTGGTTTGCGACGTTGTACTTGCCGCCGAACTCTTTGACGTATACGCTTCTCTCTATCCCCTTCTCCTTCAGAACTGAGTCTTCGGATTCATGAAGAGTGAGTTTATCCCAAGGGAGAGACGAACTGTGCCAGTCTCCGGTTGTTCCGAGAGAACACGGGATGTTGAGTGCGAATATACCGGAAATGTACTTCATGATGGTATTATACCGTATTACAAGATAATCCGGGTACATGAAAATACAGTCGTTGAAGAATAGGGACTATAACTTGTCCAAAGGGAAGTATAACTATATACTTCATAAAGAATTTGGAGATACCGATGAAAAAACGTCTTATTTGTATCCTTCTCGCTCTTCTCGCTCTGCTCTTAATTGCCTCCTGTGATCACACGGACAGGAACATGCAGCTTGTTACTGACTTCGTCAATACATGCGCCGAGGACAACTATCTGAGGAAGCTTCTTAACGCTTCTTTTGAACATGCTAAAACACTGAAGGACGAAGAGTCATATACTCTCATAACTTCAGAGATTGACAGCGAGAACCTTAGGTCTGTCTATGCACTTATCTCTGGTAAGGAAATCAATAGCGTTGTAGTATCCTCTGTCACCGGAAGTCTCAATGGTGATTACTCCTCTTCTTCCACATATGCCATCGATGTCGACAAAGTCACCATCAACTTCACTTATATTGTAAAAGGTCAGACTGCTAGCCAGAATGAAGAACTTGTGATTGATGGTATTTTTGGATGCGGTACGACGCCAGTCGATAAGGAAACGCAGCAGTATTACGAATCCACTGTTACTGTGAACGGCAGCAAGTACGATCTTCATTATAATCTGAAGACAGAGAAGAACTCTTCGGGAGCTGTCAACACTGTCTTTGCTTCCGCTATTTACAACGGAAAGAGCGTGAAGGTCAGCTTCCTCAATTCGATGCTTGTGCTGCAGAATATTCTGAAGTAGTAGTTGTTGTTTGATTCCTGTTTATTCTCCCCTGCTCTTCTGCGGGGGATTTTTAATCGCTGAGAATAAACTCGAGAATCGGAGAAGTATACGAAATCTTTGTGTTGAAAATGTTATTGTATGAGTTGAACTGGCAGGAGACGAGGGCGTATATTTTTACACTGTAGATGTTGCCGACCTCATAGTCTGTTGCTTCCTCACCTTCATTAAGCTGAGATTTTCTGAAGACTTCAGAGTTGTATCTTTTTATTTGATTAATTACAGTGCCATCTTCACGAACAAGCATCAGCGAGTAATCATTGTCGACTTTGAGTGTGAAAACCCTTTCTGTTTCCGCTGAAATATCCAGGTTGTCGACACTAAGCTGATACACGCCGTATGTCTTTTCGCTGTCCCCTGAGCCTTTGGTATATGTTGCTATAGGCTTACCGGACGTACCGTCGATGATCTGACCGCTTGTTTCACTGCAGTAGTTCGTATTCAGGGCGGTAATTGCACTTGAAAAATCCGATGACTGCGAGGATTCGCTTATCGTGTAGAAGAAATAGAGAGTCGGAGAACCGTCTCGGAGTTCGTTTATGAGAGTCTGGGAGAGCTTGACTGTGAAGGTGCCGTTAGCGCTGCTTGATGTAGAAATACTTACATCACTTGAGGACGGAACGTAGATATTCGGGATTCCGCAGGAGACTGTAAATAGAACGAGGGCAGCGATTAAGATGAAATGAATTATTCTTCTTTTCATCGCTCACTACCCTCCTCTGTTATTATTAGAGTTGCTTTATTGATAATCAGTTTTCAGCCTTGAGCTGGGATACCCTGCTCTTGGCAAGCTTAGCATATTCGCTTCCGCTTTCCTCGAACTCACCCACGAGCTGTTCGTAGATGGAGATTGCAAGAGCCTTGTCGGAAGATTCCGTAAGACGTGCTGCATTGAAGAGAGCGCGCGAAGCGTAGATTCCTTCTGTTCCGTAGACTGAGAATACCTCGTTGTAGAGAGCAAGAGCTCCGTCAGCGTCGCCGCTTGACTCGAGAGCTGCCGCCTCGCTCATGAGAGCGACCTGTCCGAGGTATGTATCCTTCTGAGCAGAATATACTGCAGCGTACTTTTCAGCGGCTGCTGCATACTCGCCGTCTTCGTAGTCGATTTCAGCAAGGATGAGTTCGGCCTTAGCCCCTGCGTACTTCTTGAGACCTGCGGAAGCAACGAGAGCCTCTGCGTCGGACTTTACGGAAGCAAGCTTGTCAGCATAGCCTTCTTCGTCAGCATCCATGAGCTGATAGTCATCATAACTGGATTCAAGGGAAGCCAGAGCCGTATCTGAAGAGGAAGCACTCTTATCTGTTACCAGAGTAATAACAACTGCTGCGATAATCGCAACGACTGCAACTGCTACTGCGGCTATGATTACATTCTTGTGTGTTGCAATCCAGCTTTCGGTCTTGTTGACCATGATTTCGCTGTGAGTCAGTTCCTTCTTTACTTTCTTTGCCATTATTATTCCTTCGAGAAAGCGGAGTAATTCAACTCCGCTCTCCCTAGATATTCAATCAAAATGCTCAGTTCTTCTTCAGAATCTCTGCGAACGGATTGTATGTATCGTCATCTTCCTTGGTGTCTGCCATGTACTTGGCCATTTCAGACTCCATGCTTCTCTTCTTCATCTCCTTGATGGAGAGTCCGAGCTTCTCAGCCTTCGGGTTGATGTCGATTACCATTGCAGTGATGGGCTGACCGATCTTTTCCTTGTAGCTCTCGAGTACGGAATCCTTGTATTCCTCGTCCGGTCCGACAAGATTGAACTTGCTGATGAGACCTTCGATGTCACCCAGGACCTTGACGAAAACGCCGAAGTCAGCAACGGATGAAACTGTTCCCGTGATTGTGGAGAACTTCGGATATTCCTTCTGGAGTGTCTGCCACGGGTTGCCGCTGAGCTGCTTTACGGAGAGCTTGATTCTCTTGTTCTCCGGCTCGACCTTGCTTACCTGGACTTCGATTACATCGCCTTCCTTGCAGAACTGGTCCATGCTCTTGAGCTTCTTCGTCCATGAAACATCGTCCATATGTAAAAAGCCGTCGATGCCGTCTTCAAGGTTGATGAATGCACCTGTGTTCGTGACCTTCACAACCGGAGCGGAGAGTGTCTTTCCGACGGGGAATCTCTCGAGGATTGTATCCCACGGGTTCTCCTCAAGCTGCTTGAGACCGAGAGATACTCTCTTGTGGTCGAGGTCCCATCCGAGAATCTTTGCTTCGACTACATCGCCGATCTGGCAGAAATCCTTGGGGTTCGTGATCTTCTTCGTCCAGCTGAGTTCGCTGACGTGAGCAAGTCCCTCGATACCGGGTTCGATTTCAATGAAGATACCGAAGTTTGCAATCTTCGTGACGGGCTTCTTGATGACGTCGCCGATCTGGTACTTCTGATCGAATGTTGACCAGGGATCGGGTTCCATAGCCTTGAGAGAGAGATTGATCTTCTGTGTCTCAGGATCGATGTTGATCAGCTTGAGCTGGATGATCTGGCCCTTCTTGACGAAATCCTTGGGTCTTGTTACGTGTCCCCAGGACATGTCGTTGATGTGTAACAGGCCGTCGAAGCCGCCGAGGTCGATGAATGCGCCGAAGGATGTGAATGACTTCACGACACCCTGTACGACATCGCCGACGTGAGCCGTCTCGAAGAACTGCTGTCTGTTCTCTGCAATCTTCTGCTCGAGATATTCTCTTCTGGAAACAACGCTCTTGAGCTTTGTTCCGTTGTGGAACTTGTCGATGATGAAGAAGTCTGTCTTTCCGATGAGTTCCTCGGGGTTCTCGACTCTTACGACATCAGCCTTGCTGAGCGGGCAGAATCCCTTGTAGTCTGCTCCTAAATCTACTTCATAACCACCCTTGATTGTCTTGACGAACTTGCCGAGAACGGGTGTTCTATCTTCACTAGCCTTTCTGAGAGCTTCTGTCTTTTCCTTTGCTTCCGCTCTCTTCTTCGAGACTACTACCTGACCGCGACCATTGTCGAGCTTCAGGATAGTCAAAGCTACCTTGTCTCCGACTTTCGGGAGTTCAATAAACTCATCAACTGGAACTTGTCCCTCTGACTTGTAGCCGATGTCAACCAGGACAGTCTCGTCATTTGTCTGTACTACAGTACCGGTTACGATCTGACCGACTTCTAATTCTGGAATTGACATTAGATGCGATTCTAAATATGACTGCATCTTTGATTCCTTTTCCATGCCATTTTCTCCTACAACTAAATTACCACGCTCAATGCTTTTGCATAGCAGTGTAAACTTTCTCACAAACAGAATCCATAGTCAAGTTGGTGGTGTCAATATAAATGGCATTTTTTGCCCTTTTAAGTGCACCTACGGCCTTTTCCATGTCATTTCTGTCTCTTTCCTTAATGGATTGAAGGACTTCCTCGTAACTCACACCCGCCTGTTCGGCGACTCTCCGCCTTGCTCTTTCCTCTGCCGTTGCATCGAAATAGAACTTGTATTCGGCGTCGGGGAATATGACTGTCGTCGTGTCCCTGCCCTCCGTTACGATGTTCATCGTCCCCGCAAGCACTCTCACTTCTTTTGTGACCATCTCCCTCAGCCTCGGGTCCGAAGATACGGGAGATACGAATCTGTCGACTTCGGGAGTATGTAGCCTTGCTTCGGCATTGACGCCGTTAATGCATATGTTTCCGTTCTCGACTGTAATCCTTGTGTTCCTTGCGGTATTGAGGACACTGTCTCTGTCGAGGGGATCGAGGCCCCTGTCGAGCTGGGCGAGTGTATATGCCCTGTAGAAGGATCCGGTATTGAGGAAGTAATATCCGAGTTCGGACGCAATCCTGCGGGCAATCGTACTCTTCCCGCTTCCCGCGGGACCGTCTATTGCTATGACCATCAGCTGTTCCCCCTTCTCTTCTTTATTTCAACCTTCTGTCTTATTTTGTTCGGCTTTATCTCCCTCGAGTTGTTCTTTCCGCTGATGAGACCTTCGACCTCCTCCTTCGTGAGGTTCCTCCATTCTCCGGGCTGCATGTCCCCGAGCTCGACGCATCCGATGCGGATTCTTGTGAGTGACTTAACGTCGTAGTTGAGATAGCTGAAGATCTTTCTGATTTCCCTGTTCTTACCTTCCGTAAGAGTAACCTTGATGAAGTCCTTCGTCCTCGGGATGAGGTCGTAGCGCTTTATCCTGTAGGGAATGCTCATGTCTATGTAGATTCCGTCGAGGGCCCTGTTGAGGTCGTCGAACTCGACATTACGGTTGAGCTTGACGATGTATTCCTTCTCGATTTCGTACTTGGGGTGCATCATGCGGTTTGCGAAGTCTCCGTCGTTCGTGAAGAGAAGAAGCCCGGTCGAATCCTTATCCAGTCTTCCGACATTGAAGAGGAGGTTGTTGTCCCTTATGTCGATTAAGGACCTCGCGTACCTGTCCTCGTTGGGGTCGTAGTTCGTGCATACGTAGCCGCGGGGTTTGTTGAGGGCTATGTAGTATTTCTTCTCGCTGAGCTCTATCGTCTCTCCGTCGACCTGGACTATGTCGTCCCGGGAAACCTTGAAGCCCATTTCCTTTATCGTCTTGTTGTTGACCATGACGCGGCCCTGCGCAATCAGGTCCTCGCTGGCGCGGCGTGATGCGACTCCGCATTTTGACATATAGGCCTGAAGCCTCATCGGGAATAATGTATTTTCGTCAGACATCATCGAATAAATCTCCTTCGCTTTCCTTCATGAACTTGAGTCTGTCGGCTTCGCTGAGCTTCGGAAGATCCGCTATGCTCTTGAGCTTGAACTCATACAGAAACTTACGTGTCGTGCAGTAGAGACACGGGTGTCCCGGTCTGTCCGCCCTTCCGTTTACCTTTATATAATCACGCTCCCTTAAAAGACGTACTATGCTGTCGGACTGGATTCCCCTTATCTTGTCGATTTCTGCTCTCGTGATGGGCTGCGAGTACGCGACAATCGAGAGTGTCTCGAGAGCTGCGCGGGAGAGCCTGCGGTCGACCTTTCGTCCGTAGCTCTGCCTCAGGGCCGGGTAGAGTTCCGGTACGGGCTGGAAGGAATACATCTCCTCTTCCTCGAGAAGCATCAGGCCGCTGTTACGCTCCGTGTAGTTCTCCCTGAGCTCTCTCAGAGCGTCGGTTATGTCCTCTTCCTTCACTCCGCTGAGAGCGCTTATCCTCTCCATGCTCAGCGGTGTATTCTCGATGAAGAGCACTGCCTCCACGAGCTTCGCTTCCTCGCTGAGTTTCATATCATCACCAGTCATCGTCGTCTCCCAGATCCACGTCGTCCTCCTCTCCGGTGAACTCCACTTCTTCCTTCCCCTCTTCCTCTTTCTCTTCCCTCTCGGCTCTCTTGACGGAAGCAAGGTCGTCGAGGTTCATTTCAGCTTCCTTCGTGAGGATTGAGAAGTCCTCGCTGTCGCCGAGGTCCTCCTTCTCGTATTCGTCCGCTTCCCTGTCGTACTCGTCTGCGAGCCTCGGGTCCCAGTCGATGGGACGCTTCGTGATGTATATCTTACCCCACTGGCTGTCCTGACGGAAGAGAATCGTGTGATCCTTCGCGGCTTCGAGAATTGAGAGGAATGCACATATTACATGAAGGGGGTTCGTGTAATCAACAATGAGGTCTTCGATTGTTATCTCGTCCTTCTCATCAAGAAGCTCGCTCATGAGCGCCCTCTTCTCCTTTACCGATACGCTCTGATAGATGTTGAAGATCTTGCTCGGGGGAGTCTTTGCGAGAATGGACGAGAACGTCTTCATCAGGTCCGTGATATCCACTCCCTGGAAAAGTTCCTTGTCCTCGAAGGGAATTGCGAAGAGATTCTCCGGTCTGTCGAAGTACAGCCTCCCCGATTTGTCGACTCCGGTAAGGAGGTCGGTGTATCTCTTGAACTTCTGGTAATCGATGAGCCTGTCGACGAGGTCCTGTCTCGGGTCCTCGTACTCCTCGTCAAGTTCGGTCTCCTCCGGCAGCAGGAGCTTGGTCTTTATATATAAGAGCTCGGCTGCCATTTTGTAGAAGTCCGCAAGGTCCTCGATGTCGGTCTTGTTCTCCTCTATGTACTCCAGGAACTGTTCGGTTATGAGAGAGATGGGCAGATCGTAGATGTTGGCATTGTTCTTGCTGATAAGATGCAAGAGGAGGTCCAGAGGTCCGTCGAAGTCCTTTCTGTCGGAGAGTATCCCCGGAACATGGAAGGTCTTCTTCTCCTTTCTCTCGAGTATTACATCAAACGTATCAGCCATACTGGGATTATATTGAAAAGAGGCTCTCCGTTTCTACCTTAACGGAAAAAGAAAGGTGTCCGGAGAATTGCCCTCAGACACCTTTTCTTCCTTGAGATTCCGTCTGCTTACCAGAGGGAGATTCCCGGAGCGTAGCCGTTGAGGCCTCTGTAGCTGAATGCGAGGATGTTGTCGTCTCCGTTGTTGCCGCTCTTCGTCGCAGTCGCATGGAGTACAGGATATGTCTTACCGTTCACTGTAAGCTGCACGTGCATTTCGTATCTGTCGTCGGAATTTTTGAGGAATGTTCCCTTGATTGAGATATCTACAGTCTGATCCTCCTCCCAGGTTGTCGGGTCTTCATACTTATAGAAGTGCATCTTCAGTTTGAGTCCGGATATGTCGATGTTGTATCTTCTGCCGTCGATGCTGTTCACATAGACGGTGGAGTTGTTTGTATCTATCGAACTTGTGGATACGATATTATATGTATTGAGTTCGGATGTATTGAATGTCGTTCCTTTTACCGTGACCTCTCCCGGAGTCATCAGCGCATTAGTGAAGATGTCGAGAAGAGTTGCGTCTGCGGCGTTATGACTGTCGGTAGTGTATGTGTTGCCGAATACGGACTGGAAATCCGTGCCTCCGTTCATGAGAGAATCGATGTTCACGAGCTTCTTCGTGATGAAGTGGATGCATCTCACTTCATCATAGACTGCGTGCTTTGTATCATCATAAATCGAGTAGTCCTCGACAGAGAGGTTTGCGGGCCAGTAGAGAGCCTTGAGGGAGATGTCCTTCGTGACGGCTGTAGAGAAATCATAAACGTTACCGTCTTGTGTGACCCACCACATGAAACCTCTTGTTCCGGCCTTCTCCGGAGTCTTCGGCTCTATTGCTTTATCTCCCACGTCTACGTACTGTGTCGCAGGCGTATAGTCTCCGCCGTCGCTGTCGAAAGTAACGGAGTAGCCGTACACAGCAGTCAGTGTGATGTTCCTCGTGATCTTGTTGGTGAAATCGAATTTCGCTCCGTTCTCGTCAACCCAGGAGTTGAAGACTCTTCCTCCGTTCTCCGGTCCCTTGAGTTCGGGGACGTACTCGTTTTCCCTTACTGTCTTTGTTGCATACGTCGTACCGTCAGCTTCCTTGTAGGTGACTGTGTACTGCTCGTAATAGGTTGCCCAGAAGGTGAGATTGGAATGAACGGGGGTTGACTTGAAATCAAAGTCTTCCAGCGTTCCGTCATCATTGAGTTTCATCCATCCCTTGAAGCCGTCCTTTGCAGTGTTCACGGGCATTGCGGGCTCCGTTATAAGACCGCCGTCGATTATGTACTGCACGTCATTGACGGGAGATGTTCCACCCTTCGACCAGAACGTGACAGTATATGTTGTGTAATAGACTGCCTTTAGTGTGAAGCTTTCAGTGACGGGCTCGCTGAAGTTGTAGGCTGTCGACGATTCCGTTCCGTCGGCAGAAACCTTCACCCATTCCTTGAAATAAGTATGTTCCTTTTCGGGATTCACGGGTTGGATTACCGTCCCGCCGCTCTTGAGTGTCTGGGAAGATATTGTAGTCGAGCCTGTGTTGATGAAGCTGACAGTATATGTCGTGTCATCGGTGTAGACGGCAAGAAGGGTCATGTCGGAAGTGACGGGCTCCTCCTTCGAGAAGTCGTAGTACTCCGTGTGTCCGTCGTCGAACACCCTCACCCACTTTGCAAAGCCCGCTGTTCCCTGCTTGACGGGGTTTGAAGGCTGCAGGAGAGCCGTGCCTCCGATTACCGTCTCTGCGGGAACCGCCGAGCCTCCGTTGGTGTCGTAGACGACTGTATATAAAGGATAATATGTAGCCTTGAGCCTGAGCGTGGATTTGACGGAGGACGAGAAATCGTACGGCTCACCGTCAAGTGTCCATTCCTTGAAGACAGAGTTTGCCTTCACCGGATCCTTGGGCTCCACGACCTTGGCGCCCTTTCTGACTATCTGGCTTTCGATTGTGCTTTCTTCGCTGTCTGTGTCGAAGTAGACAGTGAAGAATGAATCGGATGAAGTCGATCCGCCTTCCTCACAGGAAGTGAAGGCAATGAGCGTTATGAGAATCAATAAAAAGGGAATAAGTTTCTTCATCTATTTTCCTCTGTGTCAGTATATTCTTGTGAATTTGAGGTTGTCGTATTCGTATACGACTTCCTCCTTCCCGCTCGGGAGCGTCGTAGCCGTCGCCTTAAGTTCGGGATATGTTCTGCTGCCGATTTTCAATACGGCAGTCGTTGTCTTCGTGTTTCCGTCAGTTTCGATTGTTGAATCTATACTGAATGTGCTCTCGAGCTTGTCGAGGTACCACTTCTCTCCCTTATCGTCCACGTATTTATACTGAAAGGCTAGTGAGAAGTCCTCGAGTTTTATAGTCATTACATTACCGGACTTCACCGATTCGTTCTTACCGATGGAATCTTTAAGTTTGTATAGAGTATAGAAGGATGTGTTGTCTTCGTAGTTGTAGTTCTTTCCCGAGTAAGGAATATATAGTTTCTCGCTGTTGTCGGCGTAGAAGAGAGAGCTCAGGAGGATTTTCGTCAGAGCGACATCGGCATCAAGGGTGTTGGGGAATATCTCGCTGACGGAAGTCGTATCTCTGAAGACGTTGTCGTAACCCGCTATGATATTCGGAATTCTGTAGATACACTCTGCAACCAGCATCTTCTCCATGAAATCCTTATGGGATGTGTATACCGCTTCAAGTACAGTGTTTTCGGTTATCTCCTGAGTAAAGTCGAATTCGACTCCGCCCTTAGCCCAGAAGAGGAAGGTGTCGGCACCATATGAATCTTTGGGCTTCGTATCACCGGGAGTCAGCTTCGAGCCCTTCACTATCTCACGTGTCTCGACACTTTCTCCGTTACCCGGATTGAAGGTGACAGTACAGAAGTCTTCGTGGAGAGCGGTTTCTTCCGTACTTGTCGATTCACTGTACGTATGGAAGAAGTCAACACCAGTTGATGTGTTCGTCACAGTGGACGTCATCACAGTTTTACTGTAGATATCATTTGAAATGCTGAGTTCGAGGGTTACTTTCCCTGACTTTTCGATTATGAGACTGAGTTTTGTAATCGGAAGCGTGATGTCAGCTGCTGTGGCACTGCCGGAGGAAGTGTCCATTTCGACTTTTCCGTCGTTACCGACTATTCCTTTTGAAAGTGCAACAGTAATATTGAAACCTTCTGCTGTAATCTCCGTTTCTCCGTCTTCTGAAATATAGGTGTACTTGTCAACGCTGGCGTTTATCAATTTAGCGTAGATTACATGTTCAGGTGTTTTGATATATGACCCCGGTCTGTAGTAGTAACAGCGTTCTGAGCCGTAGTCATAATAATAATCGAATGTGGTTGAATCCACCATATTGCTTGCTGCAAGGAAGAGCTCAATCAAATCTGTGTTTTTGAAGCCGTCTGTAGTTACGTCTCCCGTTTCATTACCTGTGCATTGCGAAAGAACCTCTGCGAACTTCATGGCGCCGAGAACCTTGCTTTCTTCTTTAGGTTTATCATAGCAGACAGCTTTGAGTGTTATGCTGTCCGTAACGGGAGTTGAGAAGTTGTAATCCTTCCAGGTTCCGTTATCCTCTATCTGCCATTTCTCTATTACACTCTTGTCCACTGAGGTGATATCCGGCTGGGGACAGGGAGTGTTGTTGTCGACCTTAATCCTTTTCAGTATCTTTCCGTCCGGATCTGTCAGCGTCACATACTCAGCTTCATTGAAGTATGCGTAGAGTACGGTGTCCTCTGTTACGGGAGAGGTGAAGTCGTAGGCATTGGCCTCGGCGTCGTCGGGATTCGTAGTCCAGCCCTTGAGGGAGCCTTTGTAGATGTTCTCCGGATCCGTCTCGGGTTTTACTGCTTTCTCCCCTGCACTCACCTTCTCCTTCGTGTATATCACTTCACTGTTGTAGAAGATGACTGTGTATGCCTTGTCGTAGGTTGCATAGAGGTTGAGGTTGCTCTCAACTCTGCTGTTGAAGTCCCACTCGGTTCCGTCGAAGAGCGTCCAGCATTTGAAGTTTCCTTCATTGTCTCTCTCTGATACGGGATCCTCCGGCTTTGTTATCTTATAGCTGTTATGCGTCCCCGCGGCCTCTGTCGAAAGAAGCGTTCCGTCGCTGTCGTAGAACGATACCGTATAGCCGTCGTAGTATGCGGCGAAAAGATTGAGATCCGATTTGACGGCCTGGGAGAAATCGTATTCGGTTTCGGTGTTTCCGCTTTTTACCACCCAGCATTTGAATAGCCCCTTCGTTGTGCCCGCCGGAGCCTCGGGATTAGTTAGCGGTTTCGATACAGTCTTCCCGTCCTCGACTTCCTTTGAGAATGTTGAACCGAATCCGTCATAGAACGTAACAGTATGAATCACTGTCTTGTTTGTCATTTCACATCCGGTCAGAAGTGAAATTAACATTAAGATAACTACAGCGGGTATCAGTCTCTTCATCAATTCCTCAATTTGTTTGCTACGGAAAAGATAGTTATTTGTAATTTCAGTGTCAATCTGGAATTCCTCATGTTTTCTACTAATACATCTAATGTTCAAACAGGGGTCGTAATAAATCCAACACTTCTTCAACTATTCATGAAGCTGGAAGATGTTAGGTCAAAAAAAATAAGCTGCCACGAAATTGTGACAGCCGTTATTGTTGATTCGGAGCGAATCAGAATGCGTATGTGCATCCGACATACAGGCGGAAGTAAAGGCTGGAAGCCTTGTAGGAAGCACTTGTGAGTGTCTTGCCGCCGATGACTGTCGAGCTCGATGATTCCTTGAGAGCCTTAGCGTTGTTGACGAAGAGCCATGCTGCGCTGACACCGACGTTGAGGTTGACGTTCTTAGCAACTTCATAGGAAAGTTCAACGCCTGCATTGAGACCGAATGCGAGGTTCTTGTAGTCCTTGTTGATATCATCGCTGTCTGTCTTGAGAACATGACCGCTTACAAGTTCGACACCTGCGAGAGCGGAGAGTGAGAGACTGTCTGCAATCTTGACTGTGTACTTCGCATCAAGAGCAGCGTCGATATATGTACCTGCCTTCTCGTCGCGTGTAGCTGTCACTGCATCGGAGTCACCTGTCTTGGAAGATGTCTTTGTCTGGCCTGCGAACATGAGACCGAAGGATGCCTTGAGTCCGACATACTCGTTAAAGTCATATTCTGCTGTAAGAGTGCCTGCAAAACCGTTGTTCTTATACTTGCCTGTTGATGTAACGGACTTTCCGAGAACGGTACCTGTTGCCTTTGAGTTGACGACATCGAAACCCCAGCCGAGTTCTGCGCCGACCTTGACTCCGACTTCCTTAGCACTTACTGCGCCTGCTACGAGAACGAGAACGAGCAGAACTGCGATTACTTTCTTTTTCATTTCTATTTTCCTTTGTCCTGTAAAGAGACACCTTCAATGTAGTGATACTTGAAGGTGTCGTCAATCGGTGGTGTGAATGAATTTTCAAATTTCAACAGTTGTTTAAAGTTTGAATATGTTTGTCATTCCTTGTCTTCTGCTTCTTCCGTCTTCTCTTCCTTCTTCGGGAACATCTTCTCTCTAACGAGGGAATCAATCTCAGAAGTGAAATCCGGGTTCTGCGTCAGGTATTCGAGAGTCTTGTCCCTGCCCTGTCCGATCTTCTCGCCGTTGTATGCATACCATGCACCGGACTTCTCGATGATGTCGTACTTGACCGCAGCGTCGAGGAGTGATCCCATCTTCGAAATACCCGTACCGAACATGAGGTCGAGTTCGCACTTCTTGAAGGGAGGCGCAACCTTGTTCTTCACGACCTTGACTCTCACTCTGTTACCCGTGAGCTCGTCGGCGTTCTTTCCGATTGATTCGATGCGTCTGACATCGAGTCTGACGGAAGCGTAGAACTTGAGGGCGTTACCGCCTGTGGTGGTCTCGGGGTTGCCGAACATGACACCTATCTTCATTCTTATCTGGTTGATGAAGATGATTGTCGTGTTGGACTTCGCAAGGATTCCCGTGAGCTTTCTGAGGGCCTGCGACATGAGCCTAGCCTGTAATCCCACGTGGCTGTCTCCCATGTCACCTTCGATTTCCGCCTGGGGCGTGAGTGCTGCGACGGAGTCGACTACGACGATGTCGATGGCGCCGCTTCTTACGAGGCGCTCGGTAATCTCGAGAGCCTGCTCGCCGTTGTCGGGCTGCGAAATCCACAGGTCGTCGATGTTGACTCCGAGGTTCTTTGCATATACCGGGTCGAGTGCGTGTTCGGCATCGATGAATGCGGCGATTCCGCCCATTCTCTGGCATTCGCTTATCGCATGGAGTGCAAGCGTCGTCTTACCCGAGGACTCGGGGCCGTAGATTTCGATTATCCTTCCCTTGGGGTATCCTCCGACTCCGAGTGCTTCGTCGAGGAGAATCGAACCCGATGGAATAACGTCGACGTCGAGTACGTCCTTGTTGTCGCCGAGCTTCATTAACGAGCCCTTGCCGAATTCCTTGTCTATCTGAAGCCTTGCCGCTTCAAGCGCTTCCCGTCTTCCGTTTTCCGTAGTGTTGTCATTAACTGTGTTCTTAGCCATAAATTTTTTCCTCTATACTTTATATAGGTCAAAAACCCCCGAAAAATGTCAAAATATTCAGACTATTTCTGAAAAATGAATGTTTCGGGCCCGTCATTCGTGTATTTTATCATCATGTGGGCTCCGAAGACACCGGTTTTCGTGTCGATTCCGTTATCCTTAAGTATCTCGACCGCTCTGATGTAGAAGGCTTCAGCCTCCCCTCCGGGCATCGCATTGTCGAAGGACGGGCGGTTACCCCGCGAGAGGTCGGCGGCAAGCGTGAACTGGCTGATTATCATGACGGATTTTGTTCTGTCGAGAATCGAATCCGTCATCTTCCTGTCGTCCGGTCCCCTGTATATCCTGAGCCTCAGAATCTTCTCGATGAAGGGCCGGATATCTTCCATTGTGTCGCCCTTCTCAACTCCGTAGTAGATGAGAAGCCCCTTCTCCATTTCGCTTATCAGTTTTCCGTCCACCGTGCAGGATGCATCAGAGACTGTCTGTATTACCGCTTTCATCTAGAATCTCATATATTTCGTTGACGAACTGGGGCTTGTTCGGGGCCGAGAAGAAACTTGTCCCCATCACCGCAAGCGTTACACCCGCATCGTAGAGAGCCTTTATGTTGTTCTTTCCCACTCCTCCGTCAACCTCTATATTATATGTATAACCTTCCTCTTCACGCCTCATGTCGAGTTCTTTTATCTTCTTGAGCGTGTTCGGTATGAACTTCTGTCCGCCCCACCCCGGATTGACGGTCATGACAAGAACGTAATCCACTTCGTCGAGGACGCTCTCGATTGCGCTCACGCTTGTTCCGGGATTTATAGCGACTCCCGCGCTGACGCCGGAAGCCTTTATCATGGAGATGCATCTCTCGAGGTGGCAGGTAGCCTCCTGGTGAACTGTGATGATGTCGCTTCCCGCCTCGATGAAGGAGGAGATGAAGTTCTCGGGCTTCTCCACCATGAGGTGTGTGTCGAAGATGAGGTCGCTCGTCTTCTTGAGGTCCCTCACGAACTGGGCGCCGAATGTGATGGGAGGAACGAAGTGTCCGTCCATCACGTCAAGGTGCACGTAATCGCATCCCGAGTCGCTTATTGCCCTGAGTGTGTCGTGGGCGTAGGAGAAGTCCGACGCAAGAACGGAGGGCGAAATCGATAACTGTTTGCTGCTCATGCTGTGAATTATAAGAAGTGAGAAAGGTTTTTGCTACTCTTATCTCTTCTGTTGTCCCGCGAATTCTTCATTTCATCTTAACCGTTTCTTGTTTATTTTCTCTTTATATTTTGTTTGATTTTAAGAATTTTTGTGTTATATTATCTTCAGTCAGAGAAAAGGAACTTCCGAGCAGCATCTGCCCGGGATTTCTTTTTTTGTCAGACGTAAATCAAGGTAAAGAGGTGTCGTGATGATAGACCTTAAATTATTACTTCAGGAAGAAAAAGGACTGGGCAAGAACCCGTATTACTCATATAAGGTATCTTCTCTGGAAGATATCAACAGCTCCATTCTGGCTATGAAGAAGGTGGAGACGAAGGAAAGTCTGAGGCAGGACGCAATCAGCATGGAGTACGAGAATCCCGATTCCATAGTCCTGAGTTTCGTCGCGGGAAGAATCAATCTTCTTCTCAATCCCCATGAGGCACAGATAAGACTGAACAACCTCATGAACACTTTCCATGACAAGCGCAACTACGACTGCGCCGAGTTCATCGCATCCACTATTCTCATGACTGCGGAGACTCCGAACCCTCTGAGGGTCCTGGGGGAGATTGCAGAGTCCAGGGGAAACGAGAGCGACAAGTGGGCGTACTACGAACGCTACGTCAGATGCAACAGCAATGATACCGATATCATCATCCTCGTTGCCGACAACTACGAGAAGAACGGAGACAAAAAGAGCGCAAGAGGTTTCTACCAGAGAGCTCTCAACCGTCTCCTCGTTACTCCGGACGACAACAAGATCCAGGACACGTTTGCCAAGCTCCTGAAGAACAACACATCGGACTACTCCTTCTATTCGACGTATCTATCGAAGCTCGGAAAGACTCCGCTTGCACTCAATCTCTCCAAGCTTCTCCTTGATTATCTCTATGCCGAGAAGGCAGCCTTCACTCCCGAGACCACCGGTCTCCAGAAGAGGAAGAATATCGAGAACATAATCGACGTGATCCGCACGATACTGAGTATCAACAGTGCGGATGAGGAGACAAGGACAAAACTTCAGGCAGTACTCAAGGAACGTTACGGCAAATCCTCGCGCTACGAGGAGTGCTCGAAGAAGTTCGATGTAACGAAGGCCAACACGGACCCCATCAGGGCTCTCGACGAATTCCAGAAGAACATCGCATACAGCAAGAACACATATGTGCTTCAGAACGCCACGAAGAAGGTCGGTCTCATCACCGATGTCTCTCCTGCGGGCCTCCTGACCGTTAAGTTCTCCTCACGCCCCGGCGACGAAGTGAAGATCAACATCTCCAACGCGATGCTGAGTCTCACCGCCCTCCCCTCGGGTGACATCAGGGCAATCAAGAAGGGAAAGAAGGCCGAGGTCATCAAGGAGAAGATCTATTCAGACGGCGGTTTCGACTGGCTCCTTGTCACGATGCTGCTCTCCTCCCCCAACAAGTCCAGTCAGATCAAGGACATGAAGGAGGAACTTGTTCCGTCCGTCCTCAGCGAGAAGGAATGGGACAATGTCTCGAAGCAGATCAAGAACCTTGCTCTTGTCAATCCGTATATCGACATCATAAACAAGAATACCTTCCATCTCAAGGACTACCCCTCGACAAGGGAGGAGAGAATCTACGAGACCTTCATCGGCTACAAGGATTTCTCGAAGAGAGTCGTTTCGATAATCGAAGCATCCGAGGACATGATCGACCTCAAGTCCGATTCATTCCTTGAAATGGTCTCCTACTTCTCTTCCTATCTCAAGGATGAGAGGAATACGACAGCGACAAGAATAGAAGCACTCCTCGTTGTCGAGATGATGGGTGAGAAGGATGTTCCCGTACAGGCAGAGCTCTCATTCAGCGAACTCTATTCGCCCCTCACACTCGTCGAGAAGAAAGGCGTCTACGAGAACCTCTCCTGCAAGGCAACGAAGAAGGCCTACATCGACCTCGTCTCTTCGACTGACAAGAAGGCATATGACGTTCTCGAACTCATATTCCCCGTCAACCCGACGAAGGAACTCATGAAGAAGATGGAGGCTGTCAACGCAAAGAAGTTCGACGACTACATGGCACGTGCCCTTTCGGACTACAAGAACAACCTCATCGCCTACTGCTTCTTCGTGGAGACAGGAGTGACGAAGGCAGACCTCAAGAACTCTAAAATCAGCCAGGATGACTTCATCCTCTCTCTTCTCAACTGCCTTTCATTCCTCTACTCCTCATATTCCGAGGACAGACAGAGGAAAGCCGTAAGGGATTACCTCGTGACAAACGGCAATCTCCTCGCATACCTCAGGACTGCCAGCGAGGACCAGCTGAAGAAGCTTGCCTCCCACCTTGTGTGGAACGCGGGTCTTACAGATAAGGAGAAGGAAGAGTACAAGACTCTCATACTCTCACGCTTCCCCTCCTTCGACTTCGGCGAGAAGACAGAGGAAGAGGAGACTCCTGTGGAAATCAGCGTAATGAGAGGCTTCATGTGCACGAAGTCCAGCTTCGAGAAGAAGCAGGCCGAGCTCATCGACATCAAGGAGAAGCAGATTCCGTTCACTCTCCATGAAATCAAGGTTGCAAGAGAACTCGGAGACCTCAGGGAGAACAGCGAGTACCAGTATGCAAAGGACCACAAGGTCTTCCTCGACAGGGAGTACGAGAAGCTTGCAAACGAACTGAGTTCGGTGAAGATTATGAGCATGAATGACGTTCTCGAAGGCCGTGTCGGTTTCGGTACAAAGGTCTCCTTCGAGGATAAGAAGACTGGTGAGAAAAAGACATTCACGTTCTTCGGACGCTGGGAGAGTGACCCGGACAACGGAGTAATCGACATCAACGCACCGGTGGGCCAGTGCCTCATAAACCACTCTGTCGGAGACGAAGTGGAATTCAACTCCGGCTCGGTAAGCACCACCTACATAATCAAATCCATCGAGAAGGTTGACTTCTGATATCGGGCTCCCGGAAACGGGGGCCTTTAAATTGGCTCCTTTACGAGAATGTTTGTTCGATTCTGCAACGTGGTACGGCCACGAAGAGAAATTATGTTCATTCTAAAGGAAATATTGTACATCGTGGTCCTTGAGAAAAATGAAAGTCGAACATATTTTATTTCACTGTTTCCTTTTCTTTTCTGTCTCTTCCGACGCTGCGGTCTGTTTATACGTAATCTGCATCTGAGAGCCTCCAGAGGCCGAATTCCTACCTTTCGGAGGGAATTAGAAAGTTAATTCAGGAGCTCTTTATCACTTGAAATTCGGGATTGTAAAAGCATTGAAACATTCGGAAAACTTGCTTTACATACATTTTACCCTTCTTTCTCCTGATGCTGTTGTGGCATGAACACCGGATGTATTAAAATGCTGAACAGGGATATAAGAAACATGAAAGAAGAGAAAAATCATCTCCCTATATTCGGCATCGGTCCTTTCTACATCATCTCGACAAGTCTCGTGACGATTCTTGCCATGGTGCTAAACTACACCGTACCCGCAATCAGAAAAGGTCAGCTTAGAAACAGCACCGTTGTCCTCACCTTCTATGTCTTCGGCTGCCTCTTCGCTATTGAGGGAATCTACCTCATTCTCAGAGCGATGTTCGGCAATAACCGCATCTACGACTACATAATGACGAACAGGCTCTGTACGACTGGTGTCTACGCAGTTGTACGCAACCCCATCTTCAGCGGCGTCAACCACATATGCGGAGGAATACTCGTCTTCATGCACAACTGGTACCTCTTCCCTCTCGGATTCCTGTCCTGGATTTATCTTACAGTCATGGTGAAGAATACCGAGGAGAAGTGGCTGACAGAGCTTCACGGAGACGAGTACAGAGATTACTGCCGGAAGGTGAACAGAGTCATTCCGAGACTTCCCAGATACTGATCATATTATCTTTATCACACCATACAGAACACGAAGAGCACGGCATCGCCGTGCTCTTGCTCTTATTCCTCTCTTCCGTAGTAGCGTTTCAGGTATTCCCTCTTGAATTCAAGGAATCTGTTTTCCCTTATTGCCGTCTTTATCCTTTCGACGAAGTCGTGAAGGTACTGGAGGTTGTGCTCAGTCGCAAGCATTCCGCCGAGCATCTCGTTGCACTTCACGAGGTGATGCATGTAGCCACGTGAGTACTCCCTGCATGCTGTACACTGACATCCTTCCTGCAATGGTCCCTTGTCCATGCGGTACACAGCCTTCTTGAGTGTCAGCAGTCCGTCGTCTGTGAAGACCGCGCCGTTACGGGCGATGCGGGTTGCGAGTACGCAGTCGAAGAGGTCTATTCCGTTCTCGACGCAGTAAAGGATGTAGTCGGGGCTTCCGATTCCCATGACGTACCGGGGCTTCTCCTCCGTTATGTACTGGGAAGTATATGCAAGCATGTCTCTGAACTCCTGCCAGCTCTCGCCGACGGAGAGACCGCCTATTGCGATTCCCGGGAAGTCCATATCTGAAAGAGTGAGGGCACTTTCCTTCCTCAGGTCCTCGTAGAAGTTTCCCTGTACGATTCCGAAGAGGTTTCCTCTGAAGCTCTCTCCGAGTCTCTTTCTCTCTTCGAGGCTCCTTTCCGCCCAGAGCTTCGTGATTCTCCAGGCTTCCTTGGCAGCCCTGTAGTCAATACGGGGCGGCGTACAGACATCGAGGCACATTGCGATATCGCTTCCGATTACTCTCTGGATATTCACGACCTTCTCGGGGGTGAAGACGTGCTTCGAGCCGTCTATGTGACTCTGGAACGTGACTCCGTCATCCTTTATCTTCCTCAGACCCGAGAGCGAGAACACCTGGAAGCCGCCGCTGTCCGTGAGGATGTTGCCGTCCCATGAGGAGAAGTTGTGGAGTCCGCCGTACTCCTCGAGTACCTCGAGACCGGGACGGAGGTATATATGATAGGTATTCGCGAGAATGAGCTTGTAGCCCATGTTCCTCACAGTGTCATGATAGATTCCCTTTACAGTTCCGTTAGTGCCTACGGGCATGAAGGCCGGTGTTTCCACATCCCCGTGAGGAAGATGCACAACTCCTATTCTCGCCCTGCACTCCGTTGACTGTAACAGCTTCGTGTATATACCCATACCTAAACCCTCTTTCCGAATTCATTGATCACCGCCGCAAGCACAATCGTCGTGACTACCGGCAGTATTACCGCAAACACGGGAGAAAAAGCTCCCTGGTGAGCGAAGATGGAGAAAACCATATCAGCAACATAATATACCACGGCAACACAGAGAGATTCTATAACGGAGAAGAGAAGTACGTTCTTCTTGAGGTTATAGTCGAACGATGCCGAGATACATAACAGCAGGAGAATCGACAGAGGCTGGAAGAAACGCCTGAGATAATCCGTGCACTTCTCCTGCCATGCCTCCCTCTGAGTTGTCTTCAATGTCGAGAGGTATTCAAGAGCCCATTCGAAGTCCATTGTCTCGACGTTGATGTTCTCCGCTCTGAAGTAATCGGGAGAGAGAGTGAAGTCCGTTATGTCGAGTTCGGAAACTCTTTCGAGTGTGAACTCTCCTTCTGCGTTTTTGGAATATACTGTTGCGTTGTAAACCTTCCAGTAACCCTCCCTCTGGTAGTAGCCTTCGTCTGCTGTGATTCTTTCCTGAAGCTCTCCGTTCTCTTCGTGGACGAAGATCGGAGATACGATTCTGCTGTCGGACTCCGAGAAGCGGCGTGTATACACAACCCAGCCGTTGTCGCTCTTGAGTACGATGTTCCTCGAGTCCTGCGTACTAGATGTTCCGAAGAGCTCATCGGAGAGCTGCGTCTTCTCGATTTCGAGGTCTTTTATCACGGTCTCGGAGAGAAGGAAGCCGAAGGCCGTGAGAATGAGGGCGAGTACGAATACGGGGCGGCACATCTTCCACTTGCTTATTCCCGCATTGAGTATTGCGATTCTCTCGTTATTCGCCGAGAGGGACGACTGGAAATACGTCGCTCCGAAGAGAAGAGAAATCGAGAGAACCATGATGAAGTACTCGGGAATGCATAAAAGTGCATAGACGAGAACTGAGGAGAACTCGACTCCTCCGGTGATTATCGAATCCATCTTCTGGAAGAGTTCGACTCCCGCAAGGATAAGGGAGAATACTATTGTTGCAATGATGCTCGTCTTCAGAATTGAGGAGACTATGTAGCGGTTGAGTGTCTTCATGCCCTGCCCTTCCTGTTACGGTAGATGAGTATCAGAGCTATCAGGAGTATGAGTATGTCCGGAAGAAGAATAAGCAGCGCCGGATTGAATGATATGTCGAATATGAATAACTGGACTGCAAAGAGCGCGTACCAGTATGCAACGGCGATGAGAATTGCGATTGCAAAGCCGGTGAGCTTTCCGTGCTTGACTCTCACTGCCGAGAGAGGAAGCGTCAGAAGCGTCAGAACAAAGCACGCAAGAGACAAAGCATACTTCTTCGTAAGCTCGCTCTTGTAGTACTGACCGTAGAAGTTTATAGGGAGAGACCCCAGGTAGAGTAAGTTTATGAGGTTGTTCTGAATTGACTGCACATCGTAGGAAGAGAGGTACAGCTCGTCCTGAGAGGAGATGAGAGTATCTGCAATGGTGAGAAGGTAGTCTTCCTTATCCTCATAGTATTCCTTTCTGTCTGCGCTCTGCCTGACGTTGCGTTCATTGATGGTGACCATCAGGTCCTTCGAGGAGAGGTTGACGGGACTCGTGGACGTAAGCGACGGAATCTGAGAGGAGAAATCGAGATAGAATGTTGCACTCTCGCTCTCGGCGTAGGCATAGTTCGAGCTGTCGGATACGTCGCTGATTAACAGCTCAGGGCTCTCGAGTGTCAGGGCGTAGACGAACATGGCCGGGTCTATTACTTCGAGTTCTCCCTTTGATGAAATAACGGTCTTGTCGTAGTCGCTTTCATCCTTCGTGAGAAGTACGATGTCTTCGATTGTGTTACCGTCTGCCTTTCCGTTGGAGAGGACGACATTGCCGACCGTATTGGTGCCGTTGCTCTCGATCTCCATTGTGGGCATCTCTGCCATCAGGACCGCAAGCTTATCGCGGTAGATGACGGACGTATACGGCTGGAGCACATCGGAAACGAGGAATGTGCATACGGAGAGTATGAGCGAAAGAACAATGAGCGGAAGATATATTCTGTATCTCGAGAGGCCGAGGCTCCTGAGGGCCAGGAGTTCATTCGAGCTCGACATGTCTCCGAGGACCATCGAGGATGCAGTAAGAGTCGCGAAAGGGAATGTATATACCAGGAACTGCGGCATATAGAGCAGTACCATCTCGAGCATCTCGCCGAGCGATATGTTCTTGAGGAGTATCTTCTGCACCAGAAGCAGTATTGAGTTGACGAAGAATATGACGAAGAAAAAGAAGAACGACACTATGAAGTTCTTCAGGAATTCCTTTGTAACATATCGTGATAACAGACCCGACTGACTGGAAAGCATCTCTTCATTTCACTCCTGTCGAGCCGAAGCCTCCCATTCCTCTTTCAGTTGACGAAAGTTCGGCAGTCTCTCCGAATTCTGCCTGAAGTACGGGAGAGACGACAATCTGCGCAATCCTGTCCCCGTCTTCGACGACAAAGGTTTCACTCCCCAGATTGACGAGGTTGACCATGATTTCACCTCTGTAATCCGAATCCACCGTACCGGGAGTATTGAGTACGGTTATTCCCTTCTTATAAGCAAGGCCGCTGCGTGGTCTTACCTGTATTTCGTATCCCGCGGGAACTTCGGGAAAGAGACCGGTCGGGACAAGAGCGTGTTCGCCCTTCTCTATCACGACCGGTTTCTCCAGGTGTGCCCTTATGTCGGCACCTGCAGAGCCTGCCGTTTCATAAAAAGGCAGGCTCACAGTACTATCTTTTTTCCTGAAAAGGACGGAAAGAGACATTAGTTGTCGCTGTTCTCCTTCTTTTCGCTTCTCTCGGGTCTGTCGGCCCTGTCTCTTCTTCCAGCGCGGTCTCTGTCGCGGTTGAAGGGCTTTCTTCCGTCGCGAGGTCTTCTGTCGTCGCGGCGTTCCCTTCTCTCGCCTCTGTCGCTTCTCTCCTTCTTTTCTCCGTCGTCGGAGGAGGAGTCTGAAGCTTCTGCATCATCACCCTCTGCATTCGGCTGAGCGTCGATGTAGGAGAGGTTGAGTCTGCCCATTCTGTCGATTTCGATGAGCTTGACATCGACTTCCTGGCCGACCTGGAGAACATCGGTGACGTTCTTCACTCTTCCTCTCGAGAGCTTGGAGATGTGGCAGAGTCCTTCCTTACCGGGAAGAATCTCGATGAATGCGCCGAAGTCGACGATTCTCTCTACCTTTCCGTGATAGATCTTTCCTTCCTCGGGTTCCTCGACGATGGAAAGAACGAGCTTCTTGGCATTCTCTGCGCAGGCATTGTTCTTGCCGTAAATCATGACTGTTCCGTCATCATCGATGTTGATCTCCGCACCGCTCTGCTCTGCAACGCTTCTGATTGTCTTTCCGCCTGTTCCGATTACGGCACCGATCTTGTCCTCGGGAACCTTGATCGTGAGAATCTTCGGAGCAAGTTCGCTGATTTCACTTCTCGGAGCCGGGAGAGTCTCAGCCATGATGCCGAGGATGTGCATTCTGCCTTCCTTGGCCTGGTTGAGAGCCTTACTCATGATTTCGGGTGTGACACCTGCAATCTTGATATCCATCTGGAATGCCGTGATACCGTCCTTTGTACCTGCGACCTTGAAGTCCATGTCTCCGAGGTGGTCTTCCTCGCCGAGAATATCGGAAAGGATTACGTATCTCGAGTAGTCGGCACCTTCAGTGATGAGTCCCATTGCGATACCTGCAACAGGCTTGCTGATAGGAACACCTGCATCCATGAGTGAAAGACATCCGCCGCAGACTGAAGCCATTGACGATGATCCGTTTGACTCCATGATTTCGGAGACGACTCTGATTGTGTACGGGAAGTTATCCTTCTTGGGGACAACTGCCTCGAGTGCACGCTGGGCAAGATGACCGTGTCCGATCTCTCTTCTTCCTGTCGTGAGTCTTCCGCATTCACCTACCGAGTACGGAGGGAAGTTGTAGTGGAGCATGAAGTTCGAGTAGGACTTCTCTCCGTCGATGTTGTCGAAGAGCTGCTCGTCGTTGACTGTTCCGAGTGTTGTTACTGCAAGTGACTGTGTCTCGCCACGAGTGAAGAGAGCCGAGCCGTGTGTGCAGGGAAGAACGCCGACTTCACAGGTGATAGGTCTGATTTCAGTAACCTTTCTGCCGTCTGTTCTGACGCCGTCGTTGAGGATGGATGCTCTGAGGATGTTGTATTCCATGTCGTCGAACATCTTTGCAACCTGGTCAGCTCTTCCCTCTTCCTCAGCAATGAGGTCTGCAAACTTCTCTCTGACTTCAGCATGAACTTTGCTGAGAGCGTTTCCTCTGTTCATCTTGCCCTTGACGAAGGATGCTTCCTTCTCCAGGGGGTATGCATATTCCCTGATGGGCTCCATCCAGCTTTCGTCAGCTTCCTTGATTTCCATGAGGGGAAGCTTCTCCTTGCCGCAGAGCTCTCTCATCTTCGTCTGTGCTTCGCAGATTTCCCTTATTACGGGCTGAGCTGCTGCGATTGCGCCGAGCATGTCGTCTTCGCTTACTTCGTGGGCACCGCCCTCGACCATTGTGATTCCGTCATGTGTACCTGCGACGACGATATCCAGTGCTGCCTGGGGAATCTGCTGGAATGTCGGGTTGATGATGAATTCGTCACCGATCTTAGCAACTCTTACTGCTGCAATCGGTCCATAGAACGGGATGTCGGAAATCGTAACAGCGCAGGATGCTGCGTTGATGGCGACGACATCGGGTGTGTGTGTCATATCTGAAGACACGACAGTCGGGACAATCTGAATTTCGCGGCCGAAAGCCTTGTCGAAGAGAGGTCTCATAGGTCTGTCGATGAGTCTGGAGACGAGAATCTCCTTGTCCTTCGGCTTGCTCTCCCTCTTAAGGAATCCTCCGGGAATCTTTCCCGCTGCATAATACTTTTCGTTGTACTCAACAGAAACCGGTACGTAGTCGATTGGTTCGCTTGGTGCCTCGCCGCAGCAGACTGTCGCGATGACGACCGATCCGGCATAACGTGCGAATACACAGCCGTTTGCCTGCTTTCCGATTCTACCTGTTTCAAAGACGAGGTCTACACCACCTACGTTTACTTTTACTGTTGTAACTTCTGCCATTAAAAAACCTTCTTTCTTTCTTTTATTGTTCTTTTCTGAAATATGTAAAGCCAGAGTAGTAGCTCTGGCTTATATAGACTTTTACTTTCTGATTCCGAGTTCAGCAATCAGTGATCTGTATTCATCGATGTTTCTGTTCTTGATGTAGGCAAGAAGTCTTCTTCTCTGTCCTACGAGCATTAAGAGGCCGCGTCTGGAGGCATGATCCTTCGGGTTAGCCTTGAAGTGGCCCTGAAGGTCGTTGATTCTTGCTGTGAGGAGTGCTACCTGGACCTTTGCGTCTCCGGTGTTGGCTGTGTTGCCGCCGAACTTCTCGATGATCTGCTTTTTCTGTTCACTTGATACCATTTTCTTTTTTCTCCATAAAATAGATTGATTCTGCGTGCGTCCCTTCCCCTGTCATGGCCTTTCCTTCCTCTCCTTCTCCAGTCACGACAACTGTCGTATCATCTACAACAGCCCTGACCGGGTAAAGGTGATTATCGGGAAAAGCTAATCCGGCTCCATAAACTCCTGGTGGCGGCAGAAGCTGCTGGATAGAAGATCTGCACATAACCAGAGCTCCGGATTCGATACTGTAAGGAACAGGCATCAGATCGACTCTGTAACTCCGGCCGGTAAGAGCGGAAATACATTCCACCTCACCCTTCTCTATCACCCTTCTTACAAGAGTTGACGAGATTTTCTCTCCACCCTCGGTAAGAATTGACTGCATGATTTCGACTCTGACCTCTTTTCCGAATTTCCGGAAGAGTCCGTCAAGGTCTGAGGCCGCTGCACCCGACGAGGGATTACCGAAACGGAAGTCCTCTCCGACTACGACAGCCACGGGGTTGAATGAAGATGAGAGCATCTCAATGAACCCACAGGCAGAAGTTTTACTGAAATCGCGGGAAAAGTCAATTATTACAAAGAAATCAACTCCGTTTTTCTCCGCATTTTCCTCTCTCAGCCTCAGTGTGTCGACATTCTTCGGACTCCCGGTCTTCGGATTACGGCTGAAAGTGATGAGAACCTTCTTCGCACCGGTCATTCCGGATGCTATTTCATTCATCCTTCTCACAAGTGACTGGTGCCCCTTATGGAAGCCGTCGAAGACCCCGATTGTGAGAATGACATCATTGTTGACAAGTGGTTTCTTCTCTACGAGGTCGCTGAAGGATAATACCGTCATCCTGCGCACCTCGCCATTACCTTCAGCTTTTCCCCGTTCTCCATATACCCATATAGATTATTGTCTATATACATATAGGAAAAAGGCCTGTCATCTTTTTCGTGTGCGATTATCCATTCTCTCTTCACCGTACCGTTGTCGATTTCCTTCTTATGGAGGGAAGAGAAATAAAGCTTTCCGAAAAGTCCCGTCTTCTCGAGGAGTTCGTCTGTCGAGAGTTTGATGTCAGAGAGGCTGAACGGACCGATTTCGAGGCGCCTGAGGTTTTCAAGGTGGCCGCAGGAGCCGAGAGCGAGAGCTATGTCGCGTGCAAGGGATCGTATATATGTTCCCTTGCTCACCGTGCAGTCGATGATGCACCTGTTACCGGAGACGGAGATGAGCGATATGTCCTTTATCTCGATGTCCCTCTCCGGCATTTCGATTTCCCTCTCCTTCCTCGCTTCCTTATAAGCCCTCTTCCCGTCGACGTGTACTGCTGAGTACACGGGAGGAATCTGCTTCTGTTTTCCGAGAAAAGAAGGGAGAACGGCCTTGATTTCGTCTTCGGTGGGAATGACGGGGGATGTCCTTACAACCTTTCCCGTCGGGTCGAGAGTATCTGTCTCGCTGCCGAATCCGATTTCGGCGATATATCTCTTTCCGAAGGACGAAAATATGGGGTTGAGCTTTGTTGCTCCCCCCACCATGACTATCATGAGGCCGGATGCGAACGAATCAAGCGTTCCCGCATGTCCGACCTTCTCGCCCTTATATATTCTCTTGTACTCTCCGAGAGAGGAGAACGATGTCATGTTCTCCTTCTTGTCGGAAAGCAGAATACGGAACTGTTCACTCATCCTTTATGTCTTTATTGAGCTCGTCGATGAGTCTGTTGAGCTTCTCGCCCTCTATGTACGACGAATCCTTGACGAATGTGAGTACCGGGGTCTTCTTCGTCTTCAGGAGTTTCGCAAGCCTCGCCTGGATGAAGCCGGAAGCCTGGTTGAGAGCCTTGACGGACTTCTCGAGTGTCGAGTTGTCCGCAAGGTACGAGACATGGACCTTCGCACATGAGTTGTCGGGGCTGAGGTCTATGCGGGTGACGGAGACAAGCGTACTGAGATTGTGATTCTTTATCTGACCGGAGACGATAAGGGAGGATATTCCCTCCATTATCTTCGCCTCCAGTCTTTCCTGTGAAAACTCACTCATTGAATTCCAGCGTCCTCTTCACTTCCTCGGTCTCTACGATTTCAAGGATATCTCCGACCTGTAGGTCCTGCCAGGAGTCCAGTCCGATACCGCATTCGAAGCCTTCCGTGACTTCCTTTGCGTCGTCCTTGAATCTCTTGAGAGACGTGATCTTTATCATATCCTTGTTCAGCTGTATGGAGTCTCTGATGACTCTTACGAGGCTGTTGCGCTTGACCTTTCCCTCGGTGACCATGCATCCCGCGATGATACCCACCTTCGGTACCCTGAAGGTATCTCTGACTTCGACCTTTCCGATGTCGACTTCCCTCGTCTCGGGACTCAGCATGCCTTCCATTGCGGCCTTTATGTCATCAACGACATCGTAGATGATGTTGTACTTCTTGATCTCGACCTTCTCCTCGTTCGCAAGAGCCTGTGCCCTGGGAGTCGGACGGACGTTGAAGCCGATGACGATTGCGTTGGAAGCGGATGCGAGAGAGATATCACTCTCGATGATTGCACCTGCCGAAGCACGGATGACATTGAGCTTGATCTCGTCTGTGCTGAGCTTCTCGAGTACTCCGGTGAGTGCCTCGACGGAACCCTGGACATCGCCCTTGATGACGACGTTGAAGTCCGTAATCGAGCCTTCCTTGATCTTCTCGTTGAAGTTCTCGAGCGTGACCTTGCTTCTCGAGGAGCCTTCTCCGAGTCTCTCGAGTTCCTGCCTCTTCGTGGCGATACTTCTTGCCGTCTTCTCGTCTTCCGTTACCTGGAAGGGGTCGCCCGCCGACGGAATGTTGCTGAGACCTATGATCTCGACGGGAGTCGAAGGACCTGCCTCCGTTATTCTCTGTCCCTTGTCGTCGAACATGGCTCTTACACGACCAGAGTATATTCCGGCAACGTAGTAGTCGCCCTGGTGCAGTGTTCCCTTTTCGATGATGACGGTGGCAACCGTACCGCGGCCCGGGTCGATCTTGCTCTCGAGTACCTTTCCGCATGCCCTGCAGTTCGGGTTTGCCTTGAGTTCCAGCATCTCTGCCTGCAGGAGGATTGTATCGAGTAAGTCATCTATACCCTGCTTCCTGAGTGCCGAAATCTGGCAGTAGAGCGTCTGTCCGCCCCAGTCCTCGGGCATGAGGCCGAGATCCGAAAGCTGCTGCTTGACCCTGTCGGGATTCGCTTCGGGAAGATCGCACTTGTTGATTGCGACGATAATAGGTACCTTTGCAGCCTTTGCGTGGTCGATGGCCTCCCTTGTCTGAGGCATGACACCGTCGTTTGCAGCGACTACGAGTACGACGATATCCGTTACCTGGGCACCGCGCGCTCTCATCATCGAGAATGCAGCATGACCCGGGGTATCGAGGAAGACGACGTCGCCTCTTCCGGGTACGGAAACCTTGTACGCTCCGATATGCTGTGTGATTCCTCCGAACTCTCCGGCAACAACGTTTGTCGAGCGGATTGCGTCGAGGAGCTTCGTCTTACCATGGTCGACGTGGCCCATGATTGTTACGATAGGCGGTCTCGGAACGAGATCCTCTTCCTTATCCTCTTCCGTCTCGATGACTGTTTCGTCATAGAGAGATACGAGGTGTACCGAGCATCCGTATTCGGAAGCGATGATCTCCGCCGTCTCGTGGTCCAGGGGCTGGTTGATAGTAACCATCATCCCCATCTTGAAGAGCTTCGTGATGATGTCGGAAGCCTTGAGATTCATCTTCTTTGCAAGGTCTGCAACCGTGATGTTCTCCATGATGTCGATTGAAGACGGAACTGCAGCGAGCTTCGCTTCGTCCTTCTTCTTTCTACCGAGTGCAAAGTCGACTTCCTCGTCTCTGTCCCACTTGCTGTCCTTGTCCTTCTTCCTGCCGGAAGCTGCTCCGGTCTTCCTGTTGCCGTTCTTCTGGTTGAGTTCGAGCGGACCTGATCCTCCAGCCTGCGGCCTCGGACCGTTCTGGCCGAAGCGCGGCGTGAAGCCGGGGCGCTGCTGGGAGCGGTAACCGGGACGTGTCTGGTCGGGAGAATAGGATCTGGGTGACGAAGGACGCTGGCCGTTGTTCTGGCCGTCTCTGTGGACGTAGCCTCCCCTCTGGTCACCTCTTTCCCTGTTGTTATAGTTATTGTTTCCTCTCTGGAAGTTTCCTGCGACTCTCTGTCCCATGTTCCTTCCGCCGACAATGCCCTGAACCCTCGGACGAGATGTGTCGGTCTGGGGCTGAGGCTGGGCGGTGGTATCTGCATGGATGATCACCGGACCGGAGTGGATGGTGGACTGAATACGTGTGTTCTGAATGTGAGCACCGTTTCCCATGAAGGACTTGCCGTCGATGACCTGGTTATGAACCGGAGTCTGAGGCTTCGGAGGATTCTTCATGACGATCTTTCCGGCAACACGCGGAGAGGATGTCTGAGGCTTTGCTTCTGTCGGAGCCTGGCTCTGGCTCTGAGGTGCTGCACTCTCTTTCTTCTGTTCTTCAACAGCAGGCGCAGGATGTGTTTCCTTCACCTTTACAACGGGCTTCACGACAGGCTTCACCGGAGTCTTGAGCTTTACGACGACCTTCTTCTTCTCACCCTGGTCTTCAGCCTGCGGCTGCGCTGCCGGAGCGGGCTTCGTCTCGGCGGGCGCAGTGTTCTGGACCGGAGCCTTCTTGATGATGTTTACCTTTACTTTCTTTTCTTCAGCCATATTTACCTTTGCTTATTGTTCTTCAAATTCGAATTCAGCACCGCAGTGAGGACATACCGTGGATCCGGCGGGAACCATCTCGTGGCATACCGGGCATTCGAAGGAATCGTCGCCGTTGTCTTCAGTGACAATCTCTACGCTGTTGCGGACAGTATCGATTTCCTCTCTCGTGAGTCCCCTCTCGAGAAGCTCCTCATCGGTATACTCGAAGAATTCCTCGATGGACCAGATGTCGATGTTGTGAAGCTTTTCAACAAGTGCATCGTCGAAGCCGCAGTCCGTAATCGGAGTCTCGTCCTCGCTGATTCCGAGTTTCTCGTTGCTGATGGGCTCTTCTTCTGCAGGAGCTTCTGCATTTTCTTCTTCTCCGCCTTCCTTGAAGAGTGATCCGACCTGCTCGTGGATGAGCATAGTCTGCTCCATCTCGTTGAACTGTGCCTTGGTCTTCACGTCGATGACCCAGTCACAGAGAGCCTTTGCAAGCTTGACGTTGACGCCGCCCTGTCCGATTGCATAGCCCTGCTGGGAGTCGTCGACGATTGCGACTGCGTAGCGGCTCTGCGGGTCGACTTCGACGACTCTCTGAATCTGTGCGGGAACAAGAGCGTTGGCAATGAAGACAATCGGGTCTGCGTTCCATCTGATGACATCGATCTTCTCGCCTTCGAGCTCGTTCATGATGTTCTTGATCTTGAGACCGTCCTTTCCGACTGTCGTTCCGACGGGATCGCAGTCGCTCTTCTTCGTGTCGACGGCAACCTTGGTTCTGACACCAGCCTGTCTTGCAATGCCCTTGATGACGACCGAGCCGTTCTCGATCTCCTCTCTGATCTGAGCCTCCAGAAGTGCCTTGACGAATTCCTTGCTCGAACGTGTGAGATAGATCTTGACGCCCTTCTTCTTCTTTCTGATCTTTCCGGTCTTCGGGTCCTTGACCTGCTCGTCGTCGCCCTTGTCAACCTTCTCGACGAAGAAGCGAAGCGTGTCGCCGAGGTCGTACTGCTCTCTCGGAGACTGGCCGCGTACGGGGAACACCGCAAGGTTCTCGTCACCGAATCCGATGTCGACGAACCAGTCTCTTGTCGTTCTTCCCTGCTTTCTGAGCACCCCCTTGATGAGGGTGAATTCCATCTGCTTTGCCTTGAAGAAGGTCTTGTCGTCTGTAATCTCCTTGCTCACAGCCTGACCGCGCTGTTTAGCGGACTGGACTGCGGAATATTCGAAGCTCCTGGGGTCTAGCGAGATCTCAAGTTCGTCACCCACTTCGATTCCGGAGTCCTCTCCTGCGAACTCGAGTGCCTCGTCGAGAGGAATCTGGGTAACCTCGTTGTAGTAGTCCTCTTCGTTGACTACGATCTTCTTTGCATATATCTCAACGAAGTAGCTGTCCTTGCTGTCCTTGTAGAACTTTATCTTGACGTTCTCGTCTGTGCCGAACTTTCTCTTGTAGGCAGAGCGGAGCATGTCCTTTATAAGTGATGCGACTTCCGGGAACTTCATATCCCTTTCGGCCATCATCGAGTTTATTTCGCTAGTGAGATTAATCATTTCTCATCCTCCCATTTATAATCGAGTTTCGCTTTCGCTATTGTATCATATGGAATGACAGTTCTTTCGCCGCTTTCCTTCTTATCCTCTATGAGATAATCGGTAAGCGTCAGCGACCTGTCGTCACACGATTCTATCATACCGCTTACGTATGAAGAATACCCGGTCGAGTACAGTCTGACTCTTTTTCCCGTGAATACGGAGAATTCCGACGAGTCCTTTATGTTCCTTCCGAGTCCCGGTGACGACACCTCCAGATTCAGATCCCTCTCCCCGAGGAGTACGCTGTACCTGGGGTAGATGATGTTGTACGCACTCTCGAGCTCGTCGAGTGTGATGTCGCTGTCGCTTCTGTAGAGAATGACCGTCATGTCGACTCCACCCTTTCTCTCCGTCTTCGTTACTTCGACGAGTGAGAGGGAAAGAGACGAGACAAGTGACTCAATCTCCTTGAAAAGCTCGCTTTTCTCCTGTGTGTTTGAGAGCATTCTATTCCTCATAAACAAAGGGACTCGGCTCAGCCGGTCCCTTTTAAATTACTTTAAATGAAACTATGTGTAACTTATTCCTCTTTCCTCTCTCTGTCAAGATACGACCGGAACATTTATGCACCATACTCCGAGTACGAGGAATAGATTTGCAAGGATATACGTCAGCATGATGACAAACGAACTGTGCGAGTTCGAGCCCGACATGGCGTTGAGGGCTATGCGGCTGTCGGAGAACATGAAGAGCATGACGCCTATGATGACGAGTATGCTTGTCTTGAGATATTCAAACGAGAATACCGCAGACATACCGACAGCGAAGAGATAAAGCGTAAAGGCATAAAGAAGTACGCCGAAGCCGTGCTTCACGCTCTTCTGATGGGTGAATACATATTTCACTATCAAAAAGTACGGAATGCCGAAGATGACCATCCCCGCAAGGAGCGTGTAGATATTCAGACCGTAGAAGCTGAAGTAGATGACGTAGCACATGTGGCCTGCGCTGAAGGACACGGCGCCCGCAACGAAGCGCTTGAAGGGCTTCTTCTTCAGAAGGAGTATGTCACCGAGCGTGTAGAATACCGTAATCAATCCAATGAGATACGGTCTCGATATCTCCCTCGGAAAGGCCTTCGACGCCGTGAAGAGCGTGAAATAGAGCGTCGGGATAAGAAAGCATTTCGTTATGTCCCCTATCCTTTCTCTCTCTATCGTACGCCTGTCGAGATGGACTGCGACGATTACCGAACAGACAATTACACTTACTGTAAAAACAACGTAATAGCTCATATGAGGATTCTGATTATAGCTCCGGGAGTCCTACTTGTCTTCCTTTATTTTCTCCTTCAGCCGTGATAAGAACATCAGGGCCTCGAGGGGTGTCGAGGAATCGGTATCGAAGGACGATAACTCGTCGATTATCTCGTCGGCGAGGGTTATCTCTCTTGCGTCCGAGGTGAAGAGATTCCCGTCTTCCGAAGAAAGTGCCGAATAGTCTGCAAAGTGCTTCTTCATGAAGGAGTTTGCTTCGTTGATAATCTGTCTCGGAAGTCCGGCGATCTTCGCCACGTGTATACCGTACGACGAGGTCGCAACTCCCTTCTCGGCTTTTCTGAGGAAGGTAATCGTATTCTTCTCCTCGAGTACCGCCATATGGAGGAGCTGGATTCCGGATGTATCGAGCTGGGTAAGCTCATGGTAGTGGGTGGAGAAAAGAGTAATCGCATTGGATGCGCGGAGGTAGTTCATGATGGCGTACGCGATGCTCATGCCGTCCTCCGTGGAGGTGCCTCGTCCGATTTCGTCCATGATGACGAGGCTCTTTGGCGTGAGCGAGAGAAGAATCTGACTCGATTCACTCATTTCGACAAGGAATGTGCTCTCACCTTTGCTGAGGTTGTCACTTGCACCGACACGGCAGAATATCTTGTCGGTTACGGGTATCACTGCCTTTGACGCCGGAACAAAATAACCGATGTGAGCCATGAGGGTTATGAGTGCTATCTCTCTGAGGTATGTACTCTTACCGGCCATGTTCGGCCCCGTGATGAGACTGAAGCGGCTTTCCACGGACGAGAATGAATTCGGAATGTATTCCTCCGTGTAGTCTTCGACAACGGGGTGTCGTCCGTCAGTAATGTCGAGGTCTCCATCTTCTATGATCTCGGGTTTCACATAGTTCTTCTCTATCGCGCATTCGGCTGCGGAGGAATAGAAATCAAGGAGCGTAACCACCCTTCCCATTCTCTCGATGTCACCCGAGAGATCATATGCTTCGCTGATGAAGGCGTTGAAGACTGCCTTCTCACGCTTTGCCTCCTCGTCACGGGAGGAATATATTCTGTCCTGTATCTCACCCAGTTCCTTCGTCGTGAATCTCTCTCCTCCGACAAGGGTCTGGCGGCGTATGAAGTAGTCCGGGACTCTCTCCAGCTGCCCCCTGCTCACTTCTATGTAAGAGCCGATTATCCTGTTCTCACCGACCTTGAGAGTCGTTATTCCCGTTTCCGTGCGGATTCTATCGAGGTAGTCGTCAAGGAGCGTCGAACCGGAGGACGAAATACGCCTCAGTTCGTCGAGTGTCTCGTCGTAGCCGTCCTTTATTATCGTTCCCTCGTTGTTGATGTTCGTGCACTCCCTGTTAACGGCTCTGATGATTCTCGAAGCAAAGTCGAGGAGACGCGAGAAATCGAAGGAGTTGTTCTCGACGAGAGTCAGGTAGTCGCTTCTGTTCTCGACAAGTGAGAGAAACGACGAGATACTCTCGCTGATAGCAATGAGGTCGCGGGGTGTCAGCCTCTTCATCTCGGCCTTGACGGAGAGGCGTTCGAGGTCGCTTATCTCCTTGAGGCACTTTCTGACCCTCCCGTTCTCTGTTCTGTCGGAATAGAGGAGTTCAACCCACTTCTGTCTCTCCTCTATTCCGGCTTTGTCAACGAGAGGATGAAGTATTGCATCGCGAAGGAAGCGTGCCCCGGAGGGAGTCCTCGTGTAGTTGATTGACGAGAAGAGAGTGTATTTCGAAGAGTTGTCCTGCATGTTTCTAACAAGCTCGAGGTTTCTTATCGTGGCGGTGTTGAGAATCATGAACGACGAATCGGTGACACGCTCGATGTACCTGAGCTGCGGAAGTGCTGTCTTTGCGTTCTCATCGATGTAATCAAGGAGCGCTCCGACGGCACAGAGTGCACTGTCCTTCTCGTCCATACCGATGAGTCTCAAGGCACTCTGGCCGAACTGATTTTCGACAGCCTTTTTTCCTTCACGGATGGAGAAATACCAGGAGGGAAGCTTGCTGATCATGGCGCCGCGGGAATCGAGAATACGCCGGAATTCCTTCTCGGAGAAGTAGACATCGTCCTGACAGAGTATTTCCTTGCACTCTATCCTGTATAAAAGGTTCTCAAGCTCCGAATAGGACTTGTCAGCCTTAAGCTGGGTTACCTTGAAGTCTCCGGTTGTTATGTCACACCAGGCTGTGTAGAGCCCTTTTCTGTCGCGGTAGACGGAAGCTATGTACTGCGACGACAGAGAGTCGATGTATTCGTCGTCGACGACGGTCGCGGGTGTGAAAATCTGGGTGACCGTGCGCTCTGCAAGCTTCTTCTCGTCCGTTATGAACTGCTCGCAGACGGCGACCTTCTTACCGTATTCGAGGAGCCTTTTGAGGTAGTTCTTCGCCGCATGATACGGAATGCCGCACATGGGCATCGTGCCTCGGTGAGTCAGCGTGAGATTGAGGAGCTTCGAAACCTCAACCGCATCCTCGTTGAACATCTCGTAGAAGTCGCCGAGACGGAAAAAGAGCACCTTGTCCTGATGCTCTTTTTTTATATCCATATACTGACGCACCATCGGCGTCATTTCACTGTTTTTCTTTTCTTCCATCAGTAAATCGAAGTGGTTATGGCCAGTACGAGGCTCAGACCGCTTGTTCCACCATAGTTGAAGAGCGAACCCTTGACGAAGGTGAACGATCCTCCCGAAAGAAGTGTAGCATTTTTCACGAGGTAAAGTCCAAGCGGGAATCCCGGAATTTCCATCTTGATTCCGAAGCCTGCCGCGAAGTACCAGTCGAGAGACGAGAAGGAAAGCTTCTCGAGTGCCGTTGTCACTGCCGTACCGGATACGAAGCCCTCGAGTGAGATGACATCCTCCGCAAGAGGATAAGTGAGGTCTATCTGGTTGTTCCAGAGGAAGGCCTTGTCCGTCTGTACGGAGAAGCCGCGACCGATGTTCATTCCGTCGATGTAGAGCATCTCGTATTTCGTGGCACCGTCCTTTGCATCATACCACTTCCAGCCGTTACTGTTCTTGTTCCAGTACTGGGGAAGCATGAAGTCGACTTCGCTCGTGAAGCCGAGGATGACGTTCTTCGCTGTCTCCTTCTCCTTGTTGACGATTCTCCATATTCCCGTGTATGCACTGAGAGAAAGTGAAATCTTGTTGTAGTTGGAGAGTCCTCCGAGGAAGCCGCCGGCGTATGTGTAACTGAGGGATGCGACGTAGCCGTGCGGGATGGTTGAAACGTAGTTCCTTGCGTCCCAGCTTATTGAAGTCGAGAGCTTGTTGGAGAACTGCCACTTCTCCTGGTACTTCTTTATGAGCGCCTCATACGGATCGTATTTCTCCGGGTCGTAGAATGCCCTGTTGAGTCCAACGGAGAGTCCGCCGGAGAGCGAGAGCGTACCTGCGCTGAATACCCAGGAGTAGCCCGTCGAGTAGCCGAGTGTGAAGGACCAGTTGTTGTACTTCATGAGGTTCGATGACGAAGGAGTCGTCTGTGACGATGAATACCATTCGTAGGCTGAATTGTATCCGAGAGGATAGGTCGTCTCGTCGCTGTCTCTGCCGTCGTAGTAGTCCGAGCCGATTCCCCTCTGGAGAGTGCTTGACCTGACGTTTCTTGCAACCGAGAAGCTTACTGCGTTGGACCATCTCACATCTCCGACCCAGCTGTCGGAGAGAGAAACGGAAACGCTCTGCGATGTCGGGCTGAGCTCTGTCGAGAGAGAGAGAGTTCTGCCAGTTCCTCCGAGGTTGGAGTTAGAGAGCGAGAGGAACCCGCTTACCGGGAAGCCGTCGACCTCGTTTGCACCGAAGGTTGCTCCGAACTGGAGCTCCATCGTGTTGCCTTCTTCCACCGTGAACTCGCAGATGACACCGTTCTCGGTTGTACCGGGATAGAGGTTTGCAGTGATGTTCTTGAGTAGCGACGTGTTATACATGTTCTGCTGGGACTGTATGAAGTCAGCTCTGGAGAAGACGTCACCGACCTTTATTGCCATCTCGCGCTCGAGAACGTAGGGCTTCGTCTTCTCGAGGCCGTTGATTCTTATCTCCTCGATGACTGTCTGAGCACCCTCGACAATTGTAAAGGTGACGTTGACTGTGTTGTCATCGTTTCTTTCGATGGAAGGTGTTATTGAGGAGTATACGTAGCCGTTGTCGTAGTACTTCGTCGCGATGTTCGTGTAGGCTGTGTTGATCTTCTCCGCATTGTAGACGTCACCCGTGCCGATTGTAACGAGGGAGGCTATCTCCTCGTCGCTGAAGACCGTGTTGCCCGTAACCGTGACTTCTCCGATTCTCCATAACTCACCTTCGCTGATTACGAAAGTGATGTTGAGGTATTTTGTTTTCTCGGTCTCCTCGGCCGAAATCTCCTCTGTCTTCACCTCCGTTATGGAAGCATCAGGATAACCCTTTGTCGAGTAATAGGATATTATTGCATCCTTATCGAGAGTGACGTTGCTTTCGAGGTAGTTACCCGAGTTGAAGAATGACTTTTCCTTGCTTGTAAGGAGGCTCTTTAACTCCTTCGTTGTGACTCCGCTGTTGCCTTCGAAGAGAATCGAGCGTATCTTGTACTGCTTTCCTTCCGTGATTACGTACTTTATGGAGACAGTGTTGTTCTCCTCGTCCTCCGTTATCTTGCCCTTCACTTCCGCATCGAGATAGCCCTTCGAGATGTAGTGTTCCTCGATGAGGGCTGCGTTTGCAGCAAGGTTGTTCGTCGAGTACCAGCCGCCCTTCTTGAGTGTCTGCGCCGACGAGAGCGTCTGTGTCTGGATTCTCTCGTTACCCTCGTATTCCACGGAGGATATCATCGGGTTCTCGTAGACTGTGATGGTTAGCATCAGACCGTTCTCGCTCTCGGTGTCCTCGACGGCATCGATTGTCATGTAGTCAAGCCAGGCCTGGGAATAGAAATCGGAGTCGAGAGAGGAAAATAGCTCATCCGTGAATGTCTGACCCATATAATTCCTGATTATCGAGTTGACGCTCTTCTCGCTGACGTTGTTGAGTCCCGAGACGGATATGCTCGTAATCGTCTTTCCTATATACCACTCCGAACTCTCGGCTGCGAGAGGGAGCACTGTAAGCAGTAATAAGAGCAAAGTAACAATGATTCTGTTTCTCTTCATGTTTACCTCTATCTTCAAGTTTAGCAGAAATCGTCATCAGACTCAAATGAGAAGATGAAAAGCAGTCTCATGATAACTGCCGCATTCTCAATGAATTATCTGAATCCCCGAATGCCTCCTCTATGTGTTTTTCTTGTTTTTGTTCAGAAGTTTATCGTTTTCGATATGCTGAATCCGAATGTCGAGAGAATCGAATAGAAGGAGAAATAGCTCGGACGCGTGAAGAAGGTCACGGTGAATGCGCTGTTCGCCCACTCGAGGGAAATCTCTGTGTCGATTGCGAGGTCATCGGAGATTATGGTGTAGCTGTCGCTGCTCTTTCTCGCCTCGAGGTGAACCATTATCTGGAGATAGAGGTTCTGGGAGAGGTACTTACCTATGTTGAGAGTCGTGCCGCTCAGGAATCTCGCCATCGGGGAATATGTCCCCACCCCGCTCTGCGTCGCCTGGCTTATGGTGTCCGTGACGATGTTGTTGAGGATGTTCGAGTGAAGTGAGAAGGTGTCGACTCCGAAAACGGACTTGAGCGACGACGAGAGCGATGAGAGAGGATTAGAGCCCGAGGTGACAATCCCGAGGCGCGAGAGTATGTCGAAGCCTTCGGTAACGAGGGAAGCCACCGAGGAGACGCTCATACTGCCGTAGGTGTCGGAGGAGAGAATGGACTGACCGAGAATCTCCATGATTTCACTCAGGTCCTTGCTCGGGCTGCTCTCGAGTGTCGGCGAGAGATTGTCGAAGGTGTTGTCCTTCATGACAAGATATATCTCGACCTTCTCGGATGATGAGTCGTAATCCCTGAGTGTAGCACGAAGGTTGATCTTCGGGTTGAATGAAGTCGGGTCGTCGAAGGAAAGGGAACCGGATGTGATGTAGAAGTACTTCTGGAAGTAGTATATCTCCCCTCCCCTTATGTCGACGTTACCCGAGCAGTAGAAGATGGAATTATCATGGTAAGCATATACACTGCTGTCTTCCTGGAGCATGATGGAGACAATCGGGTCGTCTCCCGCGGGATAGAGCACCCTGTTGTTGTTCTCGATGTGGAATGTCAGATCCATGAGCGCTCCGCCCTTGATGTTCTTGTACCACTCCGGGAACGGGTTCATTCCGATTGTAATGTCTGTGTTCGAGAGATAGAGTTCTCCTTCGTTCATCATTCCGTTCTCGTCGCTCTTCACATAGTAGTGGCCGGAGACGTAGCCCAGAATATCTACTCCGATGAGATGGAGGGGAATACGAACTCTCACGGGGTTGTTCTCGTCCATGTAGACGTCGCAGTCCCAGCTTTCAAGGGAAAGCGATTCGTTCATCGTCACTCCGACGTCCATTCTTATCATCCTGCGTTCGCTTGTAAGCTTGTCGTAGACGGTTGTATATGTCAGAGAGCACCTCAGGTCGTTGTTCCATATGACGAACCGGGGGTTATGAAGAATCAGTGTCTGGTCCTCGATCCAGAAGACATCGACCCCGAGCTCCTCTGCCGTAAGGTAGCCGTCGAGGCTCGAGGCCCCGTCGAGCCTTGTGAAGGACACCTCGCCATGTACGAAATCGTCGCGGAATACGACAGTCGGGTACTTCATGATGAGATTGACGAGAGCCATGTTGAAGAGGTCTATGTTTACATTGGCGGCTATCTCATCTTCAAGATCGGCAACAATGTGTGCCTTTACTATGTTCTCGAGGTCGACCGAAAAAGAGACAGATTTCTTACTGAGTGAATAACTTCCCTCGAGGAAGTTGCCCGAGAGAGTAATGTCATCCTCTCCGACTGTAATTAAGACGTATCTGCCGGTGGCAGTGAATTCTGAATTTATATCGAGAGAAGAGAGGTCGAGTCTCAGAGAACTTCCCTTACCCCTGCTCTTCACGAGTTCCACTGCTGACGAGAAGAGTGAATCGGAGGGAGCTGTTTCTCCCGAGAGCGAGAACTCGAGATTGATGGGCATAGCCCCTGCGGCCTTGTCGTTAGGAATATTAACTGAGCCTCCCTCGAGCAGCAGTTTTCCCGTCTTTGAATCGAAGGAGAGCGTACTGAGCTTCGACGTCATGGAGTCAGATGAGTAGACGACATTCTCGACGGTAAACGAACTGCCGTTTATCGTGATGTCGGCGTTTATTTTCCTGCTTTCAAGTGCCGGTGACACTACCGATATGTTTCCGTCGAAGGAGAAGTCCTCGATTCTTGCAGCTCTTCCGAAGAGCGAAAGGGAGGCATACATATCCTGGAGTCCGAGGAAGGAGAGATCTATGTCCTCGGCCCTCAGAGCCGCAACGAACTCCTCATCCTTGTAAAGTGAGAAGACGATTTTCCCCTCCCCGTCCTTCTGTGATGACGAGAAGGCAAGAATATTCTTCTCGAGGTCCGCCGATGCCCTTCCTGTGTAGACAATACCGCTCTCCGTACTTTTTATCGTGATGTCATCAAGAGTGTAGAGGGTATCACTTCCGTTGAAACTGAAGGACACGGTGGGAGACGACGGAAGGACGAATATGTCGCTGACGCTGATTGTGCTTGATGATACTTCGAATCCGTTCTCGAGAGAAACGGAGAAGTCGAGCGAGCCGTCGATGGTGATGGGGACATCGGCGGGACTGTGAAGAGTCTCGAGACTCTCAGCTCTGAGCGAGCCCCTGACTCCGTCGCTGTAGTCGAATTCGAGCGAGAGATTATCGGATAAAATGGAGATATCCTTATTCTCGAGGTTCACTATAAGACTGAAAGGACGCTCACGTGAGGCAGTCATCAGTATTGAGTCGGACTTTACTTCTGACTTTGTCTCGAAATCGACATCGCCGGAGATATATGTTTTCTCAAGAGAGGGGAAAACTGCATAGTAGGAATATGTCTTTCCGCTCTCGGAGAGATGAATGTATCCCGAAAGTATATCCTTGCCGCCTGCCGTCGAAGCTGAGAAATCAAGTGTCGGGAGCTTCTCGACAAGGTCCCAGTAACCGTCGGCAGTGAGTGAGAAATAACTCGTGTCGAGCTTTATTGCAGAAAGAAGGATCTTGTCCGGTGCGAACTCGAGTTTTCCCGAGGATGCGACCTTTGTCTCCAGGAAGCTGAGTTTGATCTTCCCGACCTGAAGGGAGTAGTCCATACAACCAGAAAGAGTATCGTCGTATGAGAGATCGAGAGAAGCATTGAAGGAGAAGATTGAATCCTCGTCGAAGAGTGATATCTCCTTCTTTGAGAAGAGAGGAACGATGTTTTCGAGTTTCATCCCGCTGACTGACATATCTCCCTTCAGCGTTCTGTTCTTCACAGACGCCGTCAGGTCAATATTGAGTCCTCCGTAATCGAACAGGATTCTTGCCGTCTCCAGGTCACCCGTGACGGAGAACGAGGAATCGTACTTTTCACCGTATCCGAGATACAGGTCGCTTATGTTTATGGTGCTTCCGCTGAGTTTACCGTCTTTCAGGAGAATTCCGGCGTCCAGGCCGAAGGTTATGTCGTCGACTGTCTCGTTGAGAGTTCCGAGGACTGCCGAGAGAGAAAGAGTCATGTCGACTCCGTCACTGTAGTCGACGCTGCCCCCGACTGACGTCACTGTCACTTCACCTATGTGGCTCTTCGTTTTCTCTTCGATGTCTGCAGCGGCTGACAGGAGTGAATAAGAGAGCTTTCTTTCGCTGAGTTTACCCGAGATGAGGAGTCCGTCTCCCGAAAGAAGGCTTCCGCTCTCACCTATTTCAAGTGTACCGAATGAAACGGAGTAGTCATCGAATGACGACAAGGCTGCCCGGAGTGTCTGCACTTCGGCTTCAAAGCCTGCATAAGACATTCTGACACTGGAAGCGTCAGCTGTTATTTCCTTGTCCTTCCAGATGACTTCGCTCTCATTAAGGAAAAGAGAAACATTATCTGTTTTTCCTTCCACCTCGTTGATTTTGACGACGGCATTGAAGAGACCCGATGTGATGTCGTTGATACTGTCTGCGGAAGACGAGAAGGAAATTCCGCCGGATGCCACTGTAAGAGCCTCATGTGAAAGGGAGACGTAATCAATTGAACCCTTGAGGAAAATGGTATCTCCGTAGGTGAAGGAAAGAGATGTATCGGAGAGAGTTACCGTATTTCCGGAAAGAGAAAGAGATACTTCCGGGAGCGTTACGTCTCCCACTATCTTCTCCTCCTCTCCTATATAACTCACTTCGAGCTTTTCCAGTTTTCCCGATATCTTTTCTCCCGCAGTCAGCGTCACATCGGAGAAGTTCACAGTGATGTTGTGGGAAGAGAGGAATTTCGAGGGGGTTATCGTGTCATCGGATGATTCCAACACCTCAATATTCCCATCATCGGTTGAATCACCAGTCTGGTACGCTGCACCGTCCTCAAGCGGTGTACCTTCCGATGAAGAGATGTCATTACCTGTTCTGTTCATGAATGGATCAAGACTGACATATCCGGACTGGAAATCCACCTCCGCACTCCCCTCGAGATCGAGGAAGTACGAAATAATGTCGAAAAGTCCGAGCTTCACCTCAACAGTATCGAAGAAGGCAATCTCATCGCCTTTGTAGGAGACTGTGAGATTATGTATCATGACACGGTCGCGGAAGTTGCGCTCCATGTTCTCGAAGCTGAAGGATATGTCGCTGTCGACGGACGATACCTTCTTCATGAGGTAGTCGGTGACTATCAGAGTCGGGCTCGTAAGATTGAGTTCATATAAAAGGAAGAACGAAGCGAAAAAGAAAAGCAGGGTTATGAGAAGAACGATTAGTACTGTCTTTGTGTTGCTGTGGTATCTCATGCTTCCTTTCCCGAACTGAATGTTATTCTATAATCATAATCGGCAAAGGACAATTATCGATTCCTCTCCGTCTTTGTGTTTTCAGTGTTTTGCACCATTACTTAAATTCGATATGTGGCTTTCCGGTTACAAGGTCGTAGTACCCGTCCCCTTCCAGTGTGAAGAACGGAGTCGTAATCAGAAGATTGTTGACATCGACGGTGTCACCTTTGAAGACAAGGGATGAAGAAGACGAAAGAAGGACTGTGAAAAGTGATTTCCAGCTGTAGTCGAAGGAGCATTCCCAGTCGGCAGTTCCGAGTAGCTTTCCCTCATCGTTCCCCCAGCCGATGTCATAGTCGGCAGAGAGTGATACAAGAGTGTTTTTCGAGAGGTACTTCAGTTCCTTGTCGAGGATGAGTTCAAGTACATTCTTAAGCGTCAGCTCATCAAGCTCCATATGCCCCTCGAGTGTGCGGTTCTCAACGGAAATCGTACTCTGGAGTTTCAGTTTGTCGCCGTCTCCATTGATTTCAGCAGACTCAGTGTTTCCGCTGACAGTAAGAGATAACGGAGACGAGACATCGAAGCCCGGGTTGATGTTATAGATATCGAGTGTGAATGAGTCGGATTCTTCAAAGGGAGAGTATGTCAGATTTGTCGAGAATGTTATGTCGTCGAGCTTCTCCGTTACAGGCTCGATTACCGCACTGAAGGAAGATGTAACGGTTATTGTCTCATCGGTTATGATATTGATGTTCACATCAGCTGTCTCCGCTCTTCTGAAAACGCCGTTTGTCACTTCCTCGAGGAAGGAGAAAATGAGCGGGGACGAGAACCGGGCCGAGAGATTCATCAGACTTCCGGAGATTTCCGGCTCAGTGACAGTAAAGACAAGGCCGTTCCTTTCAACGTCGGATGATGAAGCCGACAGATTGAATGCACCCGTATAATCGAGGCTGAAGGAAGGCTCAGTGAATGTGAGAATCAGCCCTTCATAGTACGCCGCAAACGTTTCGAGACTTCCCTTGATGGACTTCTCGTAGTAGTTGTAGTCGCCTTCTCCGAGTTCGAAGCGGAAGCTCTCGTAGGTTATCGCACCCTTTCCGACATGCGTGTCGCCGCGGAAATCCGCAGAGAAGAAATCGGAGACGCTGTCGGTGCTGCCGGAGAGAGTGACGGAAGAGAGTACTTCCCTTATTCCGTAGGTATATAAGTCGACTCCCTCCACTTCTCCTTCAATCCGGATATCATCATCGATAACAAGCGTTATGTCTCCGTCTGTAACGGTTCCCTGGTAATCCGTGTAATTGAAATGAGCGCTCTCGAGGGAGAAATCTGTTCGAAGTTCCTTCTCGTCACTGTCATAT
>CAVFVX010000003.1:0-52888 GCA_963626075.1 Acutalibacteraceae bacterium | reverse complement strand
TCGGCTTCACATATATTTCTTTGTCATACCCTGCAATCGGATGGATTGTATTTGGATTTGGATATTTACCATCTTTCATCTTGACTACCTCTTCAAATTCCGGTTTATCCGTCTGTTCAAGCCTTATGCCCGCCGATTCGGACATTCCGTTCCTCTGCCGTTGTGCCTTCCTGCAGCTCCATGCCCTCGAAAGAGGCAGGGACATGTAATCTCTGCCTCGTCCGTAGTCTGTCGGCTTCAACTGTAGAGGGGGAAGGTTATCTCAATCTTCGTGCCCTTTCCGAGGTCGGATGTGATGTTTATCTTTCCGTTCATCCTCAGTGCGGCATTCTTGACGATGCTGAGTCCCAGTCCCGTGCCGCCGTCGCTCTTGCTCCTTGCCTTGTCGACACGGTAGAAGCGTTCGAAGACTCTCGCCTGCTGCTCGCGGGCGATTCCTATTCCGTTGTCTTCGACGGCGATGGTGACGGAATCGGAGGAAACTGTTGTAGATACCTTTGCAAACGGATTCTCCTTTCCGCTGTAGCGGATTGCGTTGTCAAAAAGATTGAAGATTATCTCGTGGATGAGCTTCGCATTCCCCTTCACCGCTGCGGGAGTAAGGTCGGAGAGTATCTTAACGCCCTTCTTCTCTGCCTTGAACTCCAGCTCGGACACGACATCCTCCGCTACTGGTACGAGGTCCACTCTGTCCTTCACCTCCTCGTTGTTCTCGTCAAGCGACGAGAGATTGAGGATGTCCTGGACAAGGGCAATCAGGCGCCCCGCCTCGCGGTAGATTTCAGAGGAGAAATCCGTAACCTTGTCGGAGGGGACGGTGCCGCTCATCAGGAGCTCTGCAAATCCCGATATCGTAGTAAGCGGAGTCTTGAGCTCATGCGAGACATTCGCAGTGAACTCCTTACGCATGTTCTCCCTCTCGACTCTCTCTGTCACGTCCCTGAGGAGTATGATTATCCCGCCCTTGTCGGAGGGGTATGCAACTTCCTCGATCATTCTCTCTCCGATGGGGAAGATCACTTCCTTTCTCACACCGGAGAGAGCACTCAGGAGTGCACTCTTGCCTTCTCCCTCCTGGAAGTAGGAGAAGACGGATGAGGATGTTATGTCGTATGCGGAGAGAAGCGTTATGAAGCTGTTGTTGGACGAGAGGAGCGTTCCCTCGCTGTTGACGATTGCGAGGCCCTCGTCAAGCGAGGAGGATATGAGCTCGAACTCCTTCTTCTTCTCCTCGCTCTTCTCTATCTGCTCTCTGACGCTCTCCTTTTCCTTCTTGAGACGTAAAAGAAGCGGAGAGAGTTCCTCGTAAGTCTCGTTGTCCCCCGGACTGTCAAGATTGAGGGCGTTGATAGGAGCGACTATTCTCTTCGCAGCAAAGCCCGAAAGAACTGACATGATGATGAGAACGACGAGTATTACGAGAAGAAGCGGCAGGAATATGAGGGAAAGGAATGAGAATGCGGTCTTCGCTTCCGTAGAGAGACGGATGACGGTGCCGTCACTGAGACGCTTAGCCGCATAAATGCTCTTTTCGGAGAGAGTATCACTCCGGCGTTCGCTGATTCCTATTCCGTTCTCCACCGCCTCCTGCACCTCCTCTCTCTCGAGGTGGTTGTCCATCGTCGTCTCGTCGGCCTCGCTGTCGAAGAGAACGGAGCCGTCGGAGGAGATTACGGTAAGTCTTCTCGCACCCGAGGGAAGCTCCTGAGCGGCAACGCCGTCTGTGTAGAAGGATTCTATATATCCGAGTTCGACGAAGAGATCCTCTTCGATTCTCGCTTCATAGACATGGTAATACAGCACCAGAGATACCGGTACCAGGAGGGCGGTGGTTATCAATGATACAACCAGAAGCCATAGAAATACGGTTTTCTTCATTTGTTTACTTTTCAATCCTGTAGCCGAGGCCCTTCACGGTCTCGATGATCTTTCCCTCGGGGTCGAGCTTCTCCCTGAGGTGTCTGATATGCACATCGACGGTGCGGCTCTCCCCGTAGTAGTCGTAGCCCCAGACTTCGCTGAGGAGGGTCTCCCTCTTCACCGCAAGGCCCTCGTTACGCATGAGGTATTCAAGGAGCTCGTACTCCTTGAGAGTTAATGTGACGGGATTTCCATCAAGATATACCTTATGCTCTCCCCTCTTCATCACGATGTTACCCGCCCTGAGGATGTCCTCGTCTTCACTCTTCTGGATGCTGCCGCGTCTCAGGAGCGCCTTGACGCGGCTGATGAGCTCCAGGACTCCGAAGGGCTTTGTGAGATAGTCGTCGGCCCCGCCGTCGAGTCCCGTGACCTTGTCGAGTTCCGTGGACTTCGCGGTAAGGAACATTACAGGAGTCGTCGCTGTCGCCTTTTCTTCTCTGAGGCGGGAGAGTATCTCGAGGCCCGAAAGCCCCGGAAGCATTATGTCGAGGATGAAGAGATCAACTTTCTCCGGACGCTTCTTCAGAAACTCCTCCCACTCAGTGAAGCACTCAATTTCGAGTCCGTTCATTTCAAGAGCATATTTCACAAGCTTCTGGATGGATAAGTCATCCTCAATCAGTACAATCATTCTCTCTCCCTTTCAGGCGTTGCTGTTCTCGTATATGACCCAGTGCGATATGCTCGCGGCATGGTCTCCCATTCTCTCGAGGTACTTGGCTATCATCATGAGGTCCGGTGCCTCGTCGGACGAGGGGGAATTGGCTCTGATGAGAGCAATGAGGCTCTTCTTCGCCTCGAGGAAGCAGGAATCGACGGTGTCGTCCATCTTCTCCACCTCGTCTGCAAGATGCGCGTCGCTCGATACATACGATTGTACAGCATCCTGTACCATTTTCTTAACACCCGCACACATCCTGTCGAGTGAGATTTCGGAATAAATCTCCGTATTCGAGATGTATCCCATGACTTCGGCGACGTCCTGGGCGTTGTCCCCGATTCTCTCGAGGTCCGCGATTATCTTCGTTGCGGAAGATATACGCCTGAGGTCCCTTGCAACGGGATGGTATCTCAGGAGGAGGTTCACGCACATTGCGTCGCTCTCCTTGCTGTACCTCTCTATCTCCCGCTTCTTCTCCTCGATCTCGTCCATTATGTCTCTCTTCCCGCCGTACATTGCAAGGGAGAGAAGCTCGACTGCGCTCTCCGTGAGAGTCGCCATCGATACTATCGTAAGATACAAGCTGTTGAGCTCTCTGTCGAATCTGTTTTCCATATCAACCGAACCTTCCTGTTATGTAATCCTCAGTCTTCCAGTTCTCCGGGGTCGAGAACATCTTCGTCGTGTCCGAATACTCGATGAGGTCCCCGAGTAGGAAGAATGCGGTCCTGTCCGAAATACGAAGCGCCTGCTGCATGTTGTGCGTGACGATGACGATCGTAAACTTTTTCTTGAGTTCGAGTGCGAGGTCCTCGATTCTCTGCGTCGAAATCGGGTCGAGAGCCGATGTCGGTTCGTCCATGAGAAGGACCGTGGGATTGACGGCGATTGCGCGGGCAATGCAGAGTCTCTGCTGCTGGCCACCCGAGAGTCCCATCGCACTCTTGTTGAGTCTGTCCTTGACTTCGTCGAAGAGCCCCGCCTGCGTCAGCGACTCCTCGACTATCTCGTCAAGCTTCACCCTGCTCCTTATTCCGTGGGTTCTCGGGCCGTAGGCTATGTTGTCGTAGATCGAGAACGGGAAGGGATTGGGCTTCTGGAAGACCATGCCCACTTCCTTTCTCAATAAAGGCACGTCGACGCTTCTCTCATATATATCCTTTCCGTTGTAGAGGACCTTACCCTCTATCCTGCATCCCGGGATGAGGTCGTTCATCCTGTTGAGACACCTCAGGAACGTGCTCTTTCCGCAGCCCGAGGGGCCTATGAGGGAGACGATGTTGTTCTCCGGAATTGACATGCTGATCCCCTTGAGGGCCTCTGTCTTACCGTAATAGAGATGAAGGTCTTCGATTTCAAAGATGTCACTCATCTTTCTCTGCTCCTTTCGTTCTGCAGATAAGCTTGCTGAGGAAGTTTATCACGAGAACGAGAATCATCAATACAGCACTTGTGGCTCTCGCCTCCTCCATGTGGAGGCCTTCGCTCATGAGTGCATACATATGGATTGCAAGCGTACGTCCGCTCGAAAGCAGCGACGAAGCAATGTTCGTTGCGGTTCCCGCCGTATATATCAGGGCCGCCGTCTCCCCCACTATTCGTCCTATTGCGAGGATGACGCCGGAGAGAATCGAAGGAAGCGCGGAAGGCACTACGACCTTGAATATGGTTCTGAGCTTTCCGCATCCGAGGGCGTAGGAGCCCTCCCTGAGGGAAAGCGGCACCTCCATCAGGGCCTCCTCCGTCGTTCTCATGACAATGGGGAGAATCATGATTGCCAGGGTAAGCGAGCCGGAGAGGATCGAGTAGCCGAAGTGGAGGAAGGTGGAGAAGAATATATAGCCGAAAAGGCCGTAGACGATGGAGGGAATACCGGAAAGCGTTTCAGCCGTCATTCTTATGAGCTTCACGACCCATCCTCCCTTCGCGTACTCCGAGAGATAGATTGCAGCACTGATTGAAATCGGGAGTGCGATTACAAGTGTGAGTGCCATGATGAATATGGTGTTGATTATCGCGGGCATCATCGAGACGTTCTCGCTGTTGTACTTCCATTCGAAGAGCCCCGGCTTGAGTTCCGGGATTCCCAGAATGAGAACATAGCCGATTATGAGAACGAGGAAGAATGCCACGAGAGAAGCGGAGAACCAGATGAGGAATCTCAGTACTTTGGAGAGCGGATGCTTCATTTACTCCTCCTCTTGAGCGTGCTGAACGCTATGTTGATTATGAGAATGAATACGAAGAGCACGGCTCCCGTTGCAATGAGGGCCTCCCTGTGGAGGTCTGTTGCGTAGCCCATCTCGAGAACGATGTTCGCAGTCATGGTTCTGACACCCTTGAGAATGGAGGAAGGCATGGTTGCCTGGTTACCGGCAATCATGATGACAGCCATCGTCTCGCCGATGCTTCTTCCGATACCGAGAATGACCCCCGAGAGGATTCCCGATGAGGCAGCCGGAATGATGACTCTGAAAACCGCGGTTTCCTTCGTATCTCCGAGAGAGAGCGCACCGCTCATGAGTGCGGGGTCGACGCTCCTGAGGGAGTTCTCGCTTACCGTGATTATGGTGGGAAGAATCATGAGAGCAAGAAGCACGGACGCGGTGAGCATGCTCTTTCCGCTTCCACCGAATACCTTCTGCATGAAGGGAACAATCACCATGAGGCCGAAGAAGCCGTAGACAATCGACGGGATTCCCGCAAGAAGCTCGACACAGGGCTTCATAACCTTATAGAGCCTTTTGGGACAGAAGAACGCCATGAAGACTGCAGTGAGGAGTCCCAGCGGCACTCCGAAGAGAATGCTCAGCCCCGTGACGTAAATCGAAGCCAGAATCATCGGAAGAATTCCGTAGATGTCCTGGCTCGGCTTCCACTTCGTTCCGAGAAGGAATTTCAACGGTCCGATTTCGGCAATCGTCGGTACGGCGTTGATGAACAGGAAGAGGCAAATCAGCAGAACGGCGAGCACTGAAAACAGTGCTCCCGCGAAAAACAGCCATTCTGCTATCTTTTCTTTCCTTCTCATCAGAGGTTATCCCAGCTCGTTACCGAACCCGTGTAGATATTCTTTATCGTCTCTGTCGTAAGACCGTCGACGGAGTTGTCGTTGTTCACGATGACCGCGATTCCGTCGAGAGCGATCGAGAGTCCCGTGAGTCCCTTCTCGACTTCGGAGGACTTGAGCTCCCTTGATGCCATTCCGATATCTGAAGTGCCGGATGCTGCATCGTTGAGGCCCGTTGTGGAATCAGACTGCTGGAGAGTGACCTTCACGTTCGGGTTGAGTGAGGAGTAGTTCTCGACGAGGACTTCCATAACCGGGTAGACAGAGGAGGAACCCGAGATTGTAAGAGTTCCGCTGAGGCCCCTGGATGTGTAGCTTTCCTCGGTATCACTTACCTTGATGTAGCCCTTCTTCTCGATGACGTCCTGGCCGTCCTTGCTCATCACGTAGGAGAGGAAGTCCTCTGCAACATCGGAGAGAGTCATGTATGCAACATTGAAAGGTCTTGCAAGCTTATATGAACCGTCCTTGACAGTGGCAACCGATGGATAGACACCGTCGACCGTGACTGCCTTGACATCGGATGAAAGCGAGCCGAGGGAAATGTAGCCGATAGCGCTTCTGTTTCCGCTGACAGTAGTGATGACGACACTTGTGGAGTTCGCAATCTCTGCATTCTCCGTTGTCATATCTGTCTTGACGCCGTCGACTTTCTGTTCGACGCCCACGAGCTCGATGAATGCACCTCTCGTGCCCGAACCCTCTTCACGTGAGATTACAGTAATCTCGTTATCTGATTCCTTCGCGCCGCCAGCAAAAGCGGAGAGAAGTACGATACCTGCTAAAAGAACAATAGAAACTAACTTTTTCATTTTTTCTTTCTCCTTGGCCCAAAAGATACACGTGGGCGGTTAAGGAGAAAGAAAAGCCGTGTTAATTCTGTGTTAATTCACGCCTTTGATGGCGAAGGGGGAATCTCAGCATTCATCGACAGCTTTCACTGAATCCATGTTCAGTGAAAAAGTTTTCAGTAAACTCAAATTCAATAGGAGAAACAGGAATAAGGCAACAAAGATCTTGTTTTCAGCTGCCGGTGGCTTTATCCTGGTCAGGAACAGCAGCCTCTGGGAAGCAGATACAGGACAAACATGCGAAGATATCTCTCCAGAAGCTGCCGGAGGGGACGAATGAACGAAAAGCTCAAATCCGGTCTGTATGAGGAAGTCATCAATACTTCACTGCGCGAAGAGCTGAAGAACAAGGCGGAAAACCAGAAGAACATAAAGCCGATAGACAAGGAAGATGCCTCCGATGTCCTTTCAGTCTATCTGAAGGATGTCATATACCGCGGTCTCAACGCTCTTGGAGAAGACACCTCTCACAAGCTTGAACTCATCAACAAGATTGTCGCCCTCATCAAAGCAGAGACTGACGACGAGGATTTCGCATGCCTCACTGTCCCAGAGCCACAGCAGCTTCTTGCATACATCGAGGACATGAAGGACGAGAGGATAGCATCACAGAATGATTTCAGGATATCTTCCCTTATGCGTCCCCTGACTCCCCTTTCCCGCACGACTCTCTTCACCGGTGCAAAGGGAGACCCGCAGATGTTCGAGGAGCTCAAGCGCGAGATTCCATCCTCGGACAGAATCGACATGCTCGTCTCGTTCATAAAGTGGAGCGGCCTCAGACAGATCATCAATGAACTGAGTGAGTATACGGAACACGGCGGAAGACTGCGGGTTATATCAACATCGTACATGGGAGCCACTGACGTCAAGGCCATCGAGGAGCTGTCGAAGCTCCCGAACACAGAAATCAAGATAAGCTACGACACGAAACAGACAAGACTTCATGCCAAGGCCTATCTGTTCCACCGGAACTCCGGATTCGGCACAGCCTACGTAGGCTCATCAAATCTCTCTAAGGTCGCCCTCTCAAGCGGACTTGAATGGAATCTCAAGATAACACAGAAGGACCAGGAGACAACATTCAATAAAATCTCGCAGACGTTCGAAAGCTACTGGAACAGTGATGAATTCGAGAACTATGACAGCAGTTCTCTCGACAGATTCAGAAGCGCAATCCAGAGCGAAAGAAACCATGACACGGTCTCTCCGACTCAGGTATATACACTGGAAATCAGACCGTTCTTCTACCAGAAGGAGATTCTGAACGAGCTGGAGGCGGAAAGAAAGATAAGAAGCAACTACCGCAATCTCGTCGTGGCGGCAACCGGAACGGGAAAAACCGTCATCTCCGCTCTCGATTACAGAAAATTCGCCAGAGAGAACCCCAGGTCTTCGTCAAGGCTCCTCTTCGTTGCACACCGCAGGGAAATCCTCCAGCAGAGCCTAAACACGTTCCGTCAGGTGCTCAGAGATGCAAACTTCGGAGAATTGCTGACGGGAAATGACGCACCGGGGCGACTCGATCACCTCTTTGTCTCCATCCAGTCGTTCAATTCGAAGGATCTTACAGCAAGACTTGGCAGAGACTTCTACGACTACATCGTCGTCGATGAGTTCCATCACGCCGCAGCTTCAAGCTACCAGAAGCTTCTCGAGTACTTCCAGCCGAAGATTCTCCTCGGCCTTACGGCCACCCCTGAGAGAATGGACGGCAGGAATGTCCTGGAATACTTCAACAACCGCATAGCTGCGGAAATCAGGCTTCCGGAAGCAATAGACAGAAAGCTCCTCTGCCCCTTCCAGTACTTCGGAGTTGCCGACGGCACAGACCTGAGCACACTGAAATGGACGAAAGGAAGTTATGACAGGACGGAACTCTCGAATCTGTACTCCATCAACAGAGCCGCAGCCGAGAAAAGAGCATCTCTCATCGTGAAGTCCCTCGAGACATACCTCTCGGACATAGACGAAACCAAAGGGCTCGGATTCTGCGTCTCTGTTGAACATGCCCGCTTCATGGAAGAATACTTCAACAACAGCAATATTCCATCGATGTCACTCACGGGAGATGACAGCGAGGAGAAAAGAAATACGGCAAAGCAGAGACTCGTCAGCGGCGAAGTGAAATTCATCTTCGTTGTCGACATCTACAACGAAGGCGTCGATATCCCGGAAGTGAACACCGTACTCTTCCTACGCCCGACGGAGTCGCTTACGGTCTTCCTTCAGCAGCTCGGACGCGGCCTCAGGCTCTCGGAAGACAAGGAATGCCTGACGGTTCTCGACTATATCGGACAGTCGAACCAGAAATACAACTTCATGGAGAAGTTCGAGGCGATTTCACGAAAGACGGGAAAGAGCTTCAGGCAGAATCTCGAGGACGACTTCATCCCCGCCCCGACGGGATGCTCGATACAGCTCGAAAAAGTGGCACGCGAAGCAATTCTCAAGACAGTGAAAGCCTCCTACAGCAATATAAACGGGCTCGTCAGGCTTCTGAGCACCTTTACTGAAGACACGGGAAAGGAGCTTTCGCTTTCCTCATTTATCGAACACTATCAGTTCAGTCCGCTGTACATCTACAGCAGGAAGGAGACAACCTTCTCCCGTCTTCTCGTCAGAGCGGGAATCAAAGCTGATTTCAACGAGAAGATCGAAGAGAACATGTATTCGGCATTGCCGAGATTCTCATATGCCGATTCGAGGGAATGGATTACCTTCCTCCTTTCCGTAATCAACAGAGGAAACATAGATTTCGACAAGCTCACTGAAAACGAGGCTCTGATGCTCAAGATGTTCTACATAACCATATGGAACAAGGATACGAAAGACTTCGGAAGCGGGGAAGTAAAAGAGAATTTCAATCTCCTCTTCAACTCCCCCGTAATGCTTTCAGAGCTCAGGGAGCTTCTTGAATACAGGTACAGCAGAATCGACTTCATGGATAGGAAGATAAAGCTGGGCTTCTCATGTCCGCTTGCCGTCCACGCTTCATATACAAAGAACCAGATTCTGACGGCTCTGGGAGTCGACAGTCCGAACGACATAAGAGAAGGAGTCAAGGAAATAAAGGAAAAGAAGCTCGATGTCTTCTTTGTCACGCTCAACAAGAGCGACAAAGAATACTCTGCTTCAACCATGTACAAGGACTACTCGATAAACGAGACCCTCTTCCACTGGGAAAGCCAGAACAAGACGACTCCAGAGTCAGCAGTAGGACAAAGGTACATTCACCATGCCGAACTGGGATACCAGATTCTGCTCTTCGTCAGAGAGAACAAGCAAGACGAATACGGTGTGACGGAACCCTACACCTTCCTCGGGAAGGCACAGTATGTGAGCCACGAAGGCAGCAAGCCCATGAGCATCATCTGGAAACTTGAGGAGCCGATTCCGCCCCGCTTCATCAACAAGACGAACAGACTGCTCGCAATGTAGGGCGGTTTTCACTATCATTACGGATATGAAAACAGTAAAGGTCGTTGCCGCCGTCATCAGAAAGGACAACAGGATATTCGCAACCGAACGCGGCTACGGAGACTTCAAGGATATGTGGGAGTTCCCGGGCGGTAAGATCGAGCCGGGTGAGAGCGGTCCGGAAGCTCTGAAAAGGGAGATAAGGGAGGAGCTCGACACCGTAATCGAGGTCGGAGACTACATAGAGACTGTCGAGTACGACTATCCTACATTCCATCTTTCTATGGAGTGCTACTGGTGTACGGTGAAGGAAGGAAAGCTCACTCTTCTCGAGCACGAGAACGCTCTCTGGCTCGACAGGGATTCACTTTTATCCGTAGAGTGGCTTCCCGCGGACCTTGTGATTATCCCGAAGGTGAAAGAAGGACTCTCAGCGTCCTTCTGAGAGCCTGTAGCTCTCGGGTGTCATTCCCGTCGTCTTTCTGAAGCGTTTCGTGAAGTATCCCGCATCACTGAAGCCGCAGAGCCCCGCTATGTCTGATACCGACAGACCGGAATACATGAGAAGACGCTCCGCCTGTTTCATACGCACACTAAGAATGTAATCCGTGATGCTTTCCCCCGAGCTCTTCTGAAAGAGCGACGAGAGATAATACGGAGAGAGCCCCGCATTCTCCGCAAGAAGGGAGAGCTTCAGATTCTCCCTGTAGTGGGAGCGGATGTATCTTCTTGTCTTCCTTACCGCAGACGGCAGTGAGGTGTCTTCGTCGCTGTCGAGGCGGGAGGAGAATGCGTCAATCATTCCGCGGTGGAAGGACTCAAGCTCCGCGATATTCGAGCACGCATCAAGCCTGCGCCTCAGATAAGATACGAAAACAGTCGCCCTGTACTGTACGGTTTCATGGTAGACGGAGCACATGAGGATGTACTCGTTCCAGACCATCTCCTTCAGGAACGTGAACGATGACTGCGGCAGGGATGACATGAACAGTGTCCATCTCTCCGCACTGCTTCTCAGCTCAGCCATGTTCCTCAGAACGAGTGCTCTCACACATGAGGAATAGAGCTCTGCGGCCTTCTCTCCCGTCTCCTCCTCAGAGGCGGAGAAGAGGATCCTCTCCATTGTCCTTCCTCCGTCCCCCGTATCCTCGAATGCTATCGTCCGCGTTTCAGCTTCGAGCATCTGGGAGAAGAGAGACGAGAGTTCGTCAAAGCGTGTGGAGGACATGGATGAGAGCGTCAGAAAGTATTCCATCGTGTTAATATCGGTACTGAGCCCCAGGGAGGAAAGCATCACTTCAAACTCCCCGTTCTCCACGGTTTCGAGGAAGAAAGGTCCTAAGAGAAGGTAGTTCGTCTCCATCGGGACGAGGAGCTCGTGGAGCCTCATCGGAAGAAGAACATGGCAGAGTATTCCCTCTCTGTGGAGGGACTCTAGATCGAGGGTACGGAAGAAGCCCGCGATGAGACTCTCCACCTCCCCGGGACATGTTATGTCCTCTTCGGAGTGCGGAACAAGATTCAGTTCCAGTTCGTAGGAAGGAATGTTCAGAAGAGAGACTGTCTTTCTCACCAGAGCGTCATTGTATTTCATATTCACCTTTCTTTATCGATAAAAAATAACGTAATCGCATCATATTACCATAAAGTACAATATATTCCTATTGCATCATTCTCATATGTGGTAAAAGAGGGGCATCCGGAGAGTAAACATGAACTGTTTTGAAGACATGAAGGGCAAGGTGTATGTAATAACGGGCGGCGCTGGAGCGGGAGCCGGCGGTACGGGGTCGGAGATCTGCCGCCGTCTGGTCTCTGTCGGTGCTTTCGTCGCCCTCTGGGACATAGCCGACGAAAAGGGAAAGACTATGGAGAACGGGAGTGTACTCTACGTCCATGCCGACGTCAGAAGGGAGGAAGACGTAAAGGCCGCAGTGGAGAAGACTGTCGCACGGCTGGGGAGAATAGACGGCCTTGTAAACAACGCGTTCTGGCACGCAGACGTGCAGCCGCCGCTCCACGAAATGACTCTCGAAGACTGGGATGCACATGTGTCGATAAACCTCAGATGTCACTTCATAGTCTGCAAGTATGTAATACCATATCTTCTGAAACAGAAGAGCAGCGTGATTCTCAACATGTCCACCACAGGAGCTCACAGGGGAGAGGACGGCTACTACGGCTACTCCGCGGCAAAAGCGGGACTCGAGGCGCTCACGAGGAACATCGCGGCAGAGTACGGAAGAAACGGTCTCAGGGCGAACTCTCTCGCTCCGGGACTAATACTCTCCCCGTCATTTGATGAAGCTGTAAAGGCAGTTCCGGCGTACAGCGAGGCCTTCGGAAGAATCGATAGGAACAACCTCCTCTTCCAGGGGCACGGAAGCGGCAGCGACATTGCAGACATAGCCCTCTTCCTCCTCTCTGACATGTCGAGATACATAACGGGACAGTGCATCGTAGCCGACGGAGGAACCATCAGTCATTTCCCGCAGTGGGCGGAAACACACAGAGAAATTCAAAACTGAGAAAAATACAGGAGAAGAAAGATGGCAGCATTTGATCTAACAGGAAAGATTGCAATCGTAACGGGTTCCACAAGCGGAATCGGAATAGGAGTAGCGCGTGTACTCGCGGCAAACGGAGCACACGTGGTGGTCACGGGAAGACGTGAGAACAGAGGAATGGAAGTAGTGAACGAAATCACCTCGAAGGGCGGAAAGGCAAGCTTCCACAGATTCGACATTCTCGACGAGGAATCCATCAGGGCCCTCATTGCGGACACTGCAAGAGACTACGGAAAAGTAGACATAGTCGTGAACAACGCGGCATCCGTCGACGCTCAGGACGGCAACGTGGCAGATCTCACTGCCGAAAACTGGGACTATATGCTCGCTTCCGACCTCAAGAGCGTATTCCTCGTGAGCAAGTATGCAATCCTCCAGATGCAGAAGCAGAAGGGAGGCAGCATCATCAACATCGGCTCGACTGCAGGTATTGCCGGAAATCTCGGCTGGAGTGCATACGGACCGGCAAAGGCTGGAGTCGTCAATCTCACGAAAAACATCGCATACCAGTACGGCAAGGACAACATCCGCTGCAACTGCATTCAGCCGGGACTCATCGTGACACCGCAGAATGACAAAAACGTTCCGGAGTTCTTCCGCAACATCTACCTCGACGAAATCGAGGTCAACCGTTACGGATGCCCTGACGATATCGGCTATGCGGCACTCTATCTCGCATCTGACGAGGCGGGATTCGTAACCTCACAGACGATTACAGTCGACGGCGGCATGATGTTCCATGCACCGATTAATACTCCGCTGAGAAAACTCTCTCAGAAAGCGGAGTAAGCAAAAAATGCCGGAGAAAATCCGGCACAAACTTATATGAAAATTACATATGGTCCGAAAAAGTGTGACTTTCATGGCTGTTCAGCCCCGAAAAAATGTAGAAACGCTGCTTTTTCAGGCCCGAAAATGTAAAAGAAAGAGGAGGCAGCCCGGGCCTCCCCTTCTCTTTCCTATTTCGAAAGCAGTCTGCGGCTCGCTTCCCTGCCCTTTTCGGCTAGTTCGTTCTCGTCCCAGCCCGTGAGGTGTCCGTCCTTCACGACGAATTCGCTGTTGACGATTGTGTACTTCGTCTCGTGCTTCGTTCCGCAGAAGAGAAGCGATGCAACGGGGTCTGTCTGAGAGCCCGCATACTCGAGTCCCGATACGTCGTAGATTGCGGCATCCGCACCCCAGCCGACCTCGAGTTTTCCGAGGTTTCCGAACTGGAGCATCTTCGCGCCGTTCTCAGAGGCCATTTTAAAGACATCGCGTGCGCTGAGGCTTGTGGAACCGTACTTCACTCTCTGTAAAAGGAGAGCATTCCTCATCTCTCCGAGCATGTCGGAGGAATCGTTGCTTGCCGAGCCGTCGACGCCGATTCCGACGTTTATTCCCCTGTCAAGCATTTCCCGGACACGGCATATGCCGCTTCCGAGTCTCATGTTCGACGACGGGCAGTGAGCAACCGAGGTGTGAGTAGAGGCAAGAAGATCGAGTTCGGAGTCATTGAAGTGTATTCCATGGGCATAGAAGACACCTTCTCCTATGAGGCCGCACTCCTCCATGAGTTCGAGAGGCCTGAGACCGTACATCTTCCGGCAGGTATCCTCCTCGTCGATGGTCTCGCAGAGATGTGTGTGTAGTCCGACGTTGTACATCCGGGCAAGCTCCGACGACTCCTTCATGCAGCGTTTCGTAACGCTGAAGGGAGAACAGGGAGCAAGAACAATCTTATGCATTGCAAGAGGCGACGGATCATGGAAGGCCTTTATGCATCTCTCGCTGTCGGCGATAATCTCGTCCTCACTCTGGACGACGGAGTCCGGAGGAAGTCCTCCGTCCTTCTTCGATAGGCTCATGGAGCCCCTCGTCGGGCTGAAGCGCATTCCGATTCTGTCCGCAGCCTCGAACTGGAGCGCCATCGCGTCGCCTTCGAAGCCCCTGGGGTAGACGTAGTGATGGTCCGTCGTGCAGGTGCAGCCGGTCTTCGCAAGCTCTGCCATGGCAAGCGATGACGATACGTATACGCTCTCCGCGTCGAGGTTCTTCCACCTCTCATAGAGATAGACGAGCCAGTCGAAGAGCTTTGCGTCCTGGACTGCGGGTATGTTCCTTGTAAGTGTCTGATAGAAATGATGGTGTGTGTTCACGAAGCCGGGAACGACGACGAGAGACGAGCAGTCGACAGTCTCGGCGCCTCTTGTCTCAAGGCTCCTTCCTATTTCTGTTACGAGTCCCCCTTCCATTCTGAGATCGACTCCGCTCCGGGGCGGGAGTCCGGGGTCCGTCATAAGACAGTAGATGTTCTTCAACAGTATGTGTGCCATGTTTCCTCCTTTGACGAGGAATATTCTATCACCGGTATCATGCTCCGTGTGTTGCAATATTCCACGATTTTCAAAACAATGAGTGAGAGGAAGATAAAAAATGGCTGACATTATCGACTATCTCGAATGGCGTGGTGATATTCCCTTCTCCGTCTCCCCCTTCAATGAAATTGACGGAGCGGTTCTCTCGAGGCTCGTCTATCAGCGTTTCGAGCTTGCGGAAGACATAAAGGGAAAGAGCGTGGAAGAGGCGGTATCTGCCGTCCTCTCTGTTTCCGAAATAGACAAGAAGGTCTTCACGCCCCGCGACCTGGATCTGATGAAGGTCATATCCACAACGCCGAGATTCTCCTCCCTCTCCGTTCTCGATTTCTCCGACATAACGGGAGACGAGCTGCAGTTCACGGCACTCACGCTTCTTGAAAGGAATACGGACACCCTTCTCGTCTTCTTCCGCGGAACCGACGGAAGCCTCGGAGGCCTCAAGGAGGACTTCAACATGTCCTTCATGACGACAATCGAGGGGCAGACGAGAGCACTCGAGTACTTCAATTACATGAAAGACCTCTCGAAGGGAAGAATCATCATCGGCGGCCACAGCAAGGGCGGAAACTATGCAGTCTACTGCGGCTCCTTCACGGATGAGAATACCCAGAAGAGAATAAGCGGAATATACAACTACGACGGCCCCGGATTCGAGAGAAGCATACTCGACACCGGGGGTTATAAGAGAATCTGTCCCGTCGTGGAGACATACGTTCCCCAGTCCTCGATTGTGGGGATGATGCTCGAGCATGACGAGAAGTACACGATTGTCCACAGCACGAAGAGCAGCATCGCACAGCACAACATATATTCCTGGGAAGTGAAGGGAACGAAGTTCGTCTGCATGGAGTCGACGACGCAGAGCTCGAGGTTCATCGACCTCACGCTCAAGGGATGGCTGAGGAATCTCGACAGGGAGAAGAGAGGCGAGTTCATCGACGGCGTCTATACGATAATGGAAAAAAGCGGAATCGAGTCGATAGGAGAACTCAGAGAAAAGTGGCTCCGGAACGGAATAAACATCGTAAAGAGCTACCGCAGTCTCCCAGAGGAGACCCGGAAGACTCTCTCTGAGGGAATATCCGTTCTAGTCGAAGCATCACGCGACAGTCTGAGGGAACTCAGAAAGTAGAGAAATACTCCTGGATCACGTCCCTCTCCCTTGAGTGCGTAAGCGCAAGCTGTAATAGGATTCTCGCCTTCGTCGGCGCAAGGTTGTCGCCGATTATCACATTGGGATAGACATCGAACTTGTCGTCTGGAACGATTATGCCGTTCCCGATTCTGCTTGTCCTGACAACCGGAATGCCGAGCCGGCCTACCTCTTCGTTGAAGTCGTTGGAGTAGTTTCCGTTTCCCGCTCCGACAAGGACGAGGCCGTCCGCTCGGGACGCAGCCTCCCTCAGAATCACAGGATCCGCATCGACGTAGAAGAAGACGATTTCAACCTTCGGCAGCGCCGGGAGTCCGTCAACAAAGAACGGGGATGCTGTCGTATGGGGACGCGTCGACTGGTTGTAGAAGAGAATCTCGTTGTCGATGATGTAGCCCATCATGCCGAAGTCCCTCCCGCCGAATGCGGTTACGGAGGTCGTCGAAAGCTTCTGGAAGTCACGTGCTCCGTATATGGAGTCGGAGAAGACGCACATGACGCCCTTCCCCTTCGCCCTGTCGGAGGATGCGACTGCGACAGCCTGGTAGAGGTTCATCGGGCCGTCGGCACTCGTCGCCGTGGAGGGTCTCATCGCTCCCGTGACGACTACGGGCTTTTCGGTGTGACACGTAAGATGCAGGAAGTACGCTGTCTCCTCCATCGTGTCCGTACCGTGCGTGATTACGAAGCCGTCTATGTCGGGCTCTCTGCTGAGCGTGTTGATTCTCCTTGCTAGTTCAAGCCAGTTGGAGGATGTGATGTCGTCTGAGTTGACGTTTGCTATCTGTATTTCCCTTAAATCTGCAAGTTCTCCCAGTCCGTCGACGGAGGATGCAATCGTCTCTATCGAGAGTTTACCCGGAACGTAGTTCGTCTGGCTTCCCTTCTTTCCCATTCCGGCTATTGTTCCGCCGGTAGCGAGAACGACTACTGTCTTCTTCCTCTTCATGCGTTCTTCTTCCTTTCTATCTCGTCCGTGTAGAGCTTCTCGATTCTGTCAGCAAAGAAAGTCGAGGAGTATGAGTAGGCCTTCGCCTTCGCTCTCTCCCTCATCTGAGAACTGTCCGCGAGGGAAAGGTATTTCTCAAGATAGCTCCTGAACTCCTCCTCCGTCTCGTACTCCCAGCCGTCGCTGCCGTTGTCGACGACGCCGTCGAGGCAGGAATCCTTTCTCACAAGTAGCGGAAGAGATGAGGCAAGAGCCTCGATGTACGTCAGGCCCTGGGTTTCGCTGAGGGATGCGTTGATGAAGAGGTCCGCACTTCCGTACCAGAGGTGCACGTCCTCCGGCTTTACCATGCCTGCGAATACCACCTTCGGCGCCGTTAGTCCGAGTTCTTCAGCTTCCTTCTCGAGCTCTGCCCTGTACGGGCCGTCACCGACTATTACAAAGGAGATATCATCTCTGTCTATATGAGACATGTACGCTAAAAGCTCGGAGACGTTCTTCTCCTTTCCGAGTCTCCCCAGGAAGAGAAGCATCCTTCTCTCCCCGATTCCGGTCTTCTGTCTTATCGCTCTCTTCTCATCGTCGGTAACCGACTTGTTGAAGGACCTGAGCTTTATCCCCGTCGGGATTACGGACACCGGGCAGTACACGGGATATGACTCGAGAAGCGCTCTCACCTTCTCTGTGGGGGCGATGAATCTGTCGGAGCGGCGTGAGCAGTACTGGAAGATCTGCCTTACTGTATGTATGCCGAAGCTTTTGAAGAAGGGAAGAACGTAGCCGACGTAGTCCTCGTAGACTGTGTGGCACGTGTGGACAAGAGGGACACGGCACTTGGCTGCAATGTGCTTTGCAAGGAAGAACGAGGAGAACTCGCACTGGGAGTGAATCACGTCGGGGTGCCATTCGATGAGCTCGTGAAGTATCTTCTGACCGCGGCGGAACCTTATCCTCGCCATATGATAAATCCATTCGACACTGATGGAGCCTACGGTGTAGGTATCGCCGTAATGTTCGTTCCTGAAGGAGGACGAGAGAGTAAGGAACTTCACCTCGTGTCCTCTCTTCTCGAGCTCCTCCTTGAGATTCACCATCGATGTGACGACACCGTTGACCGCATTGACGTTCCAGTCGGATGTTATGAGAATCTTCATTTCCTTTCTCCGTTCCCCCTCTCCGATTCTACCGGAAAAGAAGAGGGAAGATACAGCCCCCCTCACTCTCTCCTGACAAGGAGGGCAGTCAGCGTCATGAAGACGGAGAGAACCATCAGTGCGATGACGGTGAGATTCCAGGAGGACGTGATGTCATAGAGCGTTCCGAAGCCCGTCGGGCCGATGGAAGCGAGGATGTAACCGATGCACTGGCCGAAGCTCATCATCTTCGCCGTGTCGTGGCCGCTCTTTCCATAGACGGAGCACAGGGTTATTCCCATGCTGAAGGTCGCACCGATCGAGAGGCCGAAGACGATTGTCCCCGCGACGAGGGAGACGGGACTGAAGAAGAAGTATGCCGCCGCGATTCCCGGGATGAAGAGAAGCGGAATGACGGAAGAAAGCGCTATTATGTTCTTCCTTGTAGATATCACCGGAATGAAGTATGCGGGGAAGAAGGACGCCACCTGCATTATCGTGATGAGGGAGCCCTTGTTGATGGATATATCTCTCGTCGAACTGATGATTGTCGGGTACCACGTCAGGAGCGTATAGAAAATCAGGGACTGCAGGCCCATGTAGAGGGCAATCATGATGTTTCTGCGGCACCAGGTGGTTTCACTTCTCTCCTTTTCCTTCTCCTCCTTCTTCTTCTCCTTCGGACTCTCCTTCTTAATGAGGGGAAGAGCGAAGAGGAATGCGCCGAGCGGAAAGACGAATACTGTGAGAAATGCCGCCTTCCAGCTTCCGAAGGCGGAATAGAGAGGCTCTATGAAGAGCGCGGTGGATGCGGAGGCCAGCGTCAGCGACGAAGAATAGAGCCCCATGAGTTTCCCGCTGCTCAGCGGATAATACTCCTTGAAGAATGCGGGAACGGCGACGTTCAGGAATCCCGTTCCGATTCCTATGAGAACCGTTCCGGAGAAGAGGAAGAATGCGTTACCGATGCTTCTCAGAAGTGTTCCGAGAAGTATTACGGAGAGGGAGATGGCAATTCCCCTCTTCATTCCTATTCTGTCACTCACCGTTACAGATACCGGTGCCGTCACGGCGAAAAGCAGGAGAGGAAGAGTTGTCAGCATTCCCCCTTCAGCTGCCGAGAGCGACAGATCCGCTCTCAGTTCGTTCATCAGCGGTCCCACGCACCCCATCGGGGAGCGCATCGAGAATGCCGCAAGTACTATCATTGCAATGAGGGAGAAGGCAAGCTTTTCCCTCTTTTCCTCTTTTCCGTCAGTCATTGTCTGTCACCTTTTCATGTGAAAATCTGTCTGAATACAACAGGGGAACCTGTTCTCTGTCACTTCCGTTTCTCCGGTGGACAGACACACTGGGGGTGACGACGCGGAATGTGTCTGACGGTACTCACCTCTCTGAGTCTACACTGACTTCACACCCGTCTGCAAGACGTATGAAAATGTCCTCTCCCGGAGGAAAGGACAAATATTCGGAATCAATGACGATTACATCGACTCGAGGAACGGTACCCCGATTACCCTGAAGCCGTTCTTCATTGTCTGGAGGATTATCTCGCAGAGTGTGACACGTGCAACTATGAGCTCTTCACTCTCTGCGTTGAGGATGCGGTTGTCATGGTAGTAGTGACTGAAGGTCTTCGCCATGTCGTAGAGGTATGCGCAGACAATCGACGGGTCGAAGTTGTCGGCGGCCCTCTTGAGGTACTCGCCGAAGGATGCAGTCATCAGTAACAGTGTCTCTTCGTCCTCGTTTGTGAGAAGGCTTCCGTCGAAGGAGGCCGTGTGCTTCTCCTCGCCGTACTTCCGCAGAATCGAGGAGAGTCGTGCTCCCGTGTACTGGAGGTACGGTCCCGTGTTGCCGTTGAAGGAAATGGATTCTCTGGGATTGAAGGTCATGTCCTTTGTGGGCGTCACCTCGAGAAGGTAGTAGTTGAGGGCTCCCAGTGCAATTTTGCGGGCTGTCTCGTCGATGTCGTCGACCTTGTCGGCCCTGTCCTTTGCGATGATCTCTTCCTTCGCAAGCTCTGTAAGGTTCTCGAGAAGATCGTCTGCATCGACTACCGTTCCCTCCCTGCTCTTCATCTTTCCCTCGGGAAGGTTGACCATGCCGTAGGAAAGGTGATGCAGTTCCTTCGACCACTCGTACCCGAGGAGTCCCAGACAGTAGAAGAGAACCGTGAAGTGGTACTTCTGCTCGGAAGCGACAACGTATGTAAGGGAATCGAAAGGCCAGTCGTCGTGGCGTCGGATTGCCGTCCCGATATCCTGTGTCATGTAGAGCGTGGTGCCGTCCTTTCTGAGAAGTACCTTCTTATCGAGTCCTATCGGAGCGAGGTCGACCTGTACCGATCCGTCCTCCTCCTTTCTGAAGACTCCCTTCTCGACGCCCTTCAGCACCTCGTCCTTGCCGTACTTATAGGTCTCGGACTCGTAGTAGTACTTGTCAAAGGAGATTCCCATGTTCCTGTAGCTCTCCTCGAGGCCCGAGAGAGTCCAGTCGTTCATCTTCTGCCAGAGAGCTCTGACAGAAGGGTCTCCGTCCTCCCACTTCTTCAGCATCTTCTGTGCTTCCGTATCGGGATCGATGAAGCCGGGTCTGTTCACGATATCCGGATCGGCGTTCTTTTCCGCTTCGACTTCCTTCTCCCACTGAGCGAACTTCACATAGTAGCGTCCGACGAAATGGTCGCCTTTCTCGCCTGTGGACTCGGGTGTCTCGCCGTTACCGAACGTGAGATAGGCAAGCATGCTCTTGCAGATATGCACTCCTCTGTTGTTGATGAGGTTTACCTTCTTCACTTCCGCGCCCTGTGTCTTCATGAGCTCGGATACACTCATTCCGAGGCTGTCGTTTCTCATGTGCCCCAGGTGCAGTGGCTTGTTCGTATTCGGGCAGGAGAACTCGATCATCATCTTCTTTCCCCTGAGGGAATCTCCCGTCCCGTAGCCGTCGCCTTCCTTTCTTACGGCAGCGACTATGTCCTGAGCCATCGACGGAATACAGAGCGAGACGTTGAGATAGCCTCCCGCGAGGATGATCTTTCCCTGCGGATGATTCTCTCCGATTGCAGCTGCAACTTCTGCTGCAATCACCGGAGGAGCCTTGTGTGCGCTCTTCGAGTAAGGGAACATCGGGAACGCGAGGTCTCCCATCTCCTTCTTCGGCGGCACTCCCATCGTGAGGGCGGGGATATCATCTGTTCCAAGATACACCCTGAGTTCCTTTTCTATTCTGCTTTTCCATTCTTCCTTGAGTTTCGTTATCATCTTCAACCTCGGTTTACGGTTAATATTATCCGTTTCGTCAGATTCTAGTGAAGACCCTTCACTGGAGTCTGATGCTGATTTCCCCGCTCGAGAGAGCTTCCTCCCGCCCGTCGGGATACCTGACGACAAGGTGGGCCCTGTCGTCGAGGGAGAGTGTATGTGCCTCCGTTCTGCTGCCGTTACGGATGACGTAGACATCCCTGTCCAGCACGAAGCATTTCTTTCTGTAGAGAGAAAGGAAATCCTCCTTCTGGATCGAGAGAATCCTCTTCGAGCACTCAGCAATCACCTCAGCCCTCGAGACGCTGCTCCGGCCCTCGGGATAAAAGGATGTTGCAACACTCCTGACATCGGCGCTGAGTTCACTCTCCTTCGTCTTGAGGTTTATGCCGCAGCCGATGACGACCTTGTCCAGTCTTCCTTCCTCCATGTTGATTATTCCCTCGGTAAGAATTCCGACTGCCTTCTTTCCTCTTATGTAGATGTCGTTCACCCACTTGATGGAGGTCTCTATGCCCGTCAGTTTCTCCATTACTTCGCTTACAGCCGCTGCAGCGGACACCGTTACAAGATCTGGAGATGCTATGGCCTTACCGTCGAGCACGAGTGAGAAATAGACTCCGCCGGAGGGCGACTCGAAGGTGCGTCCGAGTCTCCCGCGCCCTCCCGTCTGGCTCGAGCACGTGACGACGTAGGGAGGAACGGCACCCTCGGAGGCGATTATCTTCGCGTCCCTGTTCGTCGACTGGGTCGTATCTATATAGTAGACGGAAATACCGCTTTCCCCGAAGGCCCTTTTCAGAGTCTCGGAGGAGAGAATGTCCTCATCGTCCGCGATGCGGTAGCCGTAGTGCTTGCGGCTCTCGATTTCAATGCCGCTCTCCCTGAGGCTTCCGACGGCCTTGCTCACGGCCATCCGCGTTATTCCGAGAGCCCCGGAAATCTCCTCACCGCTTACGAAGGAAGGAGAGCGGCTCTGCAGTAATGAAAGTATCGAATCCTTTGTGTTCATGGGAACAGAATAGTTAGTAAACCTCAGTTGGTAAAGCGGTTGACAATACTTTCTCCGTTATCCATACTCGCCGTATGATTCTCCTTACCGCACTATTCACGGCCCTCATTGCCGCAGGCACATTCATAAAGATTCCCATGATTCCCGTATCGATGACACTGCAGACGCTCTTCGTGTTCCTTACGGGGCTTCTGCTCCCGCCGGGACACGCATTCCTCTCGGTACTCGTATTCATCATTCTCGGTCTCATCGGCCTCCCGATATTCACATCGGGAGGCGGAATCGGAGCACTGCTCTCGCCGACCGGGGGCTTCATCCTGGGCTTTGCAGTCGCAGCCTTCACGGGAGCGATGATGGCAAGGAAGAACCACAGCTCCTTCATGTACAACATACTCGTCTGCCTTGTCATGGAAACGGCGACGTACCTCGTGGGTCTGCCGTGGCTCAAGGTATATCTTTCGACTTCCTGGGCGAAGGCTTTCACAGTAGGCCTTGTGCCATTCCTCATCGGAGATGCGGTGAAGATACTCGTAGCTGCCGGGGCTGCGAAGGCGCTCTATCCGGAAGTGATGAAGCTCTCCGTGAAGCTCAGCGAGAGGGAAAAGGAAGAGTGAATGCTCAGAGGCCATACGGCGCCAGAGCGGAATGTCGGAGAAGCAGACTGACGAGCTCTTTCACACTTTTCCCCTCACTGCTATAATCCGGGACATGAAATTCGATTCGTCTCCGTTCTTAGAGCCTTATGTTTCATCGTTTTCAAGAGTAAAGGATGAAAAGGAATCCTTCAAAGCCATTCCTCTCCCGTCACGCGACAGGATAAGGGAGATGATGGAGGAATTCCGTGTCCTCCTCTTCCCCGACTACGAGGAAATCACATCCCGCGGCATGCTCGGCGTCGTAGTGTCACGCCACATGGAGAAGGCTGCGGAAATCCTCTTCGAGGAAGCCTCCGTTGCCCTCGGGACGACAATGGAGAGAAAGGAAGCGGAGGAGAAGGCGGGAGAAATCACCTCCGCTCTTCTAGGAGAACTTCCGGCAATCCGTGAGGCACTCAAGAAGGACGGACAGGCGGGCTTCGACGGCGACCCCGCTGCCGGAAGCGTCAAGGAGATAATCCTTACCTACCCCGGCTTCAAGGCAATCACGGTGCACCGTATCGGTCACTTCTTATTCCGTAAGGGGCTTCCCCTCATTCCGAGAATGCTCAACGAGCTCGTCCATGCAGATACCGGAATCGACATCCATCCGGGAGCCGAAATCGGAGAGAATTTCTTCATAGACCACGGAACAGGCGTCGTCATCGGCGAAACCACCGTCATCGGCAGAGGTGTCAAGATATACCAGGGAGTCACACTCGGTGCCCTCTCCTTCCCCAAGGACGGCTGCGGAATGCTCCTCAGGGGACAGAAGCGTCACCCGACAATCGAGGACAACGTCACTATCTATGCCAATGCCACGGTGCTTGGCGACATCACTGTCGGCCACGACTCGACGATAGGCTCCAACACCTGGATAAAGGACAACATTCCCGCCTTTTCGAGAGTCACCACTCCCGACACGACGAATACAATCAGTCAACGGAAACAGTAACGGGGAAGACGGAGGAAATGACTCCGCTGTAGAGTCCGCCCTCTTCCATCTCTCTTCCGCTTTCACTCACGAGTGCCGCCTTGAGGTAGTTTCCGGTCGTACCGCTTCCGTTCTTTTCGGCGATTATCTCGCACTTCTTTCCTCTCTGCCGCTCTATGTACTGTCTCTCGTGACGGTTCGAGAGGAGCCGCAGCGCCGCTGCCCTCTCGTCTCTTATCCTCTCCTCCACGAAGAGCTTCGAGCCGTAGAGAGGAGTACCCTCTCTAGGAGAATACGGGAAGACATGCATTGCGGAGAAATCATTGTCCTCCATGAAGCGGTAGGTAATCGCCGCGTCCTCGTCAGTCTCCCCGGGGAGCCCTGCAATTACATCACAGGCAATGAACGGATCATCCTTTATTTTCCTGAGTGTCCTTATTATGTACTCGACATGGCTTATGGAGTATCTGCGTCCGATTACCGAAAGAACATGCTCCGATGCCGTCTGTATCGGAATATGGAAATGCGGAAAGACACGGCTGTCCGCAATCTGCTCGAGCAGAATATCGTCAACGCCGTCGGGTTCCATCGACGAAAGCCTGAACCGGATATCCTTTCCGCATGCAGAAAGAATCTTCTTCATCAGTCCCCCCAGTCCCTCGCCGTTGTGGTCGTAGTTCGTGAGGTTGACGCCGGTGAGCATTATCTCATGGAGTCCCTCCTCTTCGAGCTTCAGGACTCTCTTCACGACTTCATCGCTCTCAAGCCACCTCGATGGCCCGCGGACGATTGTCGTCTTGCAGTAGCCGCAGGAGTTGTCGCAGCCGTCCTGGATCTTGAGGTACGCACGCGAATGATAGCTGAAGGACGAAGGATTATAGGAGAAGGAATCCGTGTCGCGGAGAGTGAATGACCTTACCCTTTCAAGGAGGGGAATATCTGAAGAGGCGGAAAGGTAGGAGGCAATTTTGAGGAGCGTCGGCTTGTCTTTGAGAGAGAATACGACGACGTTGCTCCCGAGGCTCTCGAGTGCTGCCTTTCCTTCTTCGGCATAGCATCCGGAGACTATAACGCAGGAAGCGGAAGAGGAGAAGAGACGGATCATGCGGCGCGCCTTCTGCTCCGCCTTACTTGTTACAGCACACGTATTTACTATAATTAGTTCGGCGTCCTGACTTTCCTTTTCGACACTCCATCCAGCCTCTCTGAAGCTATCGGCGACGGCTTCGCTCTCACACTGGTTGAGGCGGCAGCCGAGGGTGTAGATATATACCTTCACCTCTTTCCTCCCTTCTCGAGAGTATAGCCGACATTCTCGATTGCCACACGCAGTGAGTGCCTCATATCCTTTGTATAGGGATTGTAGAGCTGTAGATCCGTGAAGAGGGAAACCGGGTCATTGCAAGTCTGCTCCACTATTTCAAGTAGGGCCTTGTAGCCCTTTGTCGAAATCTCGGAGGGCTGGAGATTCATCTCTGAAAGAATCCTTCCTATGAAGTGCGTGACGCCCTGGCTGAAGGCAGCCTCCCTGTCGTGCTCGTCGGCGCTCATCTCCCTGACGACAAGGCCCATGGAAACGAAGAGATTCTTCACCTTTTCGTAGCGCTCATCGACAACTGACGGCGGACACATGACGACGGGCAGGCCCTCGAGTCCGTTCCTTCCCGAATCGGGACCGAACATCGGATGGGTTGCTATTCTGTATACGGAAGAGGGAAGATGCTTATCCATCCAGAGGGAGGGATAGGTCTTCACGGAGCACGTATCGCAGACAATCGTATTCTTCCCGATTCTTCCCCCCACTCTTTCGAGGACGCTTTCGAAGGCTGAAATCGTGACAGAGAAGAAGAGGATGTCCGAGGAGAGCACCTCGTCCTCGTCCGCTCTCCTCACCCCGTCCGGAAGCGGATGAACGGAACGTGAATAACAGATTATCTCATTACCGGTTTTCTGAAGACACCCGGCCCAGAAGGAGCCGAAACGCCCGAGTCCGTATACACCAATTTTCATAGGGATAAAGATAACTGTTTCCCCCTCACTCAACAAGCCCCGCATGTCGCTATAGTTCACATACCCGTCGCCTTCAAGTGTTGAGCAACTCCTCTTTTTGTACGATAATCATGGAAAAAGGAAAATTCACCGGAGGAAAAGATAAATGTCCAAAGAATTCATGGTAGAAACAAGTGCAAGACACGTTCATGTCACAGAGGAAACCCTCGAAGCTCTCTTCGGAAAGGGTTACAAGCTTACAGTCAAGAAGGAGCTCTCCCAGCCGGGTCAGTTCGCTTCCAATGAAAGAGTCACAGTCGTAGGACCCAAGAAGGAACTCGCAAACGTCTCCATCCTCGGCCCCTGCAGAAAGTTCAACCAGGTTGAGCTCAGCGCAACTGATGCACGCTCCATCGGTATCGACGCACCCATCAGGGAAAGCGGCGACATCAAGGGATCGGGCAAGTGCACACTCGTAGGCCCCAACGGTTCTGTCGAACTCGAGGAAGGCGTCATCGTCGCAAAGAGACACATCCACATGCAGCCGGCTGACGCTGCAGAATTCGGCGTCAAGAACGGCGACATCGTCTCCGTCCTCATCGAAAACGGCAACGGCAGAAAGACAATCTACGGCGACACAGTCATCCGTGTTTCCGATTCCTTCCGCCTTGCAATGCACGTTGACACAGACGAGTCCAACGCAGCAGCATGCGCTAAGGGACAGATGGGAACAATCGTAAAATAACGATCAGAACCTCGAAGCAAAGCACCGGTCGCCCGGTGCTTTTTCTTTGCCTTTATGCCGAATTACTTTTAAGATAAAGATTTCATCAGGTAATGTTATCCTGAATGGTCTCGCTGAGTCTGACGATTGTCTCCCAGTCGAGGTTCTCCGCCCTCTCGCTTCCGCTGAGACCGCAGCGTACGAGTACATCCTCGATGAACTCCTTTCCGCTGTTGCCGTACTGTGATGACTGGAGGTTGTTCCTTACTGTCTTTCTTCTCTGAGAGAAAAGAGCTCTCAGGAGAGTCAGGTATGTTTCCCTGTATTCGTCCGGAACAAGACTCTTCTCTCTCTTCTTCATGACGACGACTGCGCTGTCGACATTGGGCTGCGGCCAGAACGAGGAACGGGGAATCTTTAAAGAGAGAGTATTCTCATAGTCAGTCTGCGTAAGAACGGAGAATGACGAATAGCTTTCGCTTCCCGGCTTCCCCACCATTCTGTCGACGACTTCCTTCTGGAGCGTGAATATCATCATGGGAGGAAGATAGCTCTCCTCGATGAGCTTTGCTATCATGACAGAGCCTACGTTGTACGGCAGATTTCCGATTATCCTCTCGGGAAGAGGCAGAAGCCTCTTCTTGAAGAGTGTCTTCAAAGCATCACCCTCTACGAGAGTGAAATTCTCCTCGTCGTTGAAAGCCTGCTCGTTGAGAATCCTTATGAAGCCGTGGTCTATTTCGAAGGCAGTGAGGTCTACGCCCCGGGATAGGAGCATATGCGTAATCGCCCCGAGCCCCGGTCCGATTTCCCAGACTCTCATACCCTCCCGAGTTTCCATCAGACTGACAAGTCTCTCTCTCATGACTCTGTTCACAAGGAAGTTCTGTCCGAACTTCTTCGTCATTGCGAGGCCGTTTTCCTTCAATACCCTGTCAATCTCAGAGGGGCTGTCATAATTCAGATTCCACATACGGAAAGAGAATAACCGAAATGAAGGAAGAGAGAAAGCTATTTCCTTCTCCTTTCAAGAAGCGTGAGAACACCGACCGTAACAGCCAGAGAGCACGCAAGAGGATAATAAGCCTCAAAAGAGGACGTAAGCGGGAAGTACTGTGCTATCACATCCGATTTACCGACGATCCATAATATGAATTCGATAATTACATCCGATTTCGGTATTATGAATCTAACAACTGTCATAAAGAAGAGGAGACTTATCACAGGCATTCCGACTATGGAGAAAAGGAAGGAATACGGCTGCCAGGTGCCGAAGACGGAGTAGACTATCGGAGCACTCGCGACTGTTGCGGCTATGCTGGTCATTACGGAGACGCCGACGCCGGAGAGAAAAGGAATATTTCTCTCTTCAAGAAACTTCTGAGGTCGTGCAATGAAGAGGATTCCCGCAAGGGACGTGAAGCTCAGGACTGTCGCAACTTCGCTGACATAATACGGAAAGAGCTTCAGAAGGAAGACAAGGGAAAGAATGAAACTGTAATCGATACCGAAGAAGGGAATGAGGATCACAAAGATAAGCGACCTCACGAGAGACGGCCGAAGCCCCGCAAGATAGACGAAGACCATGAGAAAAAGATTCTTCACACTCTTCGCCTTCCTTTTCGAAAGGAAAAGAGCAAGAATCGGGAGCACAAAAGCAGATATGTACCCCAGGTGCATCCCCGAGAGCGACAGAAGGTGGCTCAGTCCGAGCTCGCGTACGCTGTCCTGAAGCGAGCTGTCACCGTCGAGCGTTGTTCCCGTAAGGAGCAGAGCTATCAGATTACCCGTATTTCCCTGAGGGAGGTTGCGGATGAGAAGAGTATTAACCTTCCGTCTCGGTTTCCCGTAGAGCGACGCCCCTGTCACCGCTCCTCCCGCAGCAAGGAAATAGCTCTCTGTCATTGTTCCCTCGACGAATACCCTGTCGCCCTTCGTGGCTCCGAGGTCGGGGCCGATGACGTAGACCCTGCCGGAAGCGGAGAAGAAATCACCGCGTCTGTTGACTACGCTCTCGAGAAGGACAGTACAGCCCGTGTAGCGGTGTTTCTTCCTGTTCGGCTCTGTGACAACTGTGCCGTATAATCCGCTTAAATCCTTCTCTTCTATCGGGATAGACATATTAGACGAAGTTATGGACGAGGAGAATACAGAAAAGAGAAGGATGACAAGAAGAATGTAGAGAGAGACTCTGTCGAAGCGGCGGAAGATATAGAGAAGAAAAGTCAGAACAAATAATCCGAGAGTTCTGTACTCAAATACAAAAGGAAGAAAATACTGGACGTAGAAGAAGAGGAGCACTATGAGATATGTCATGTCTCCCCTCCCCTGTTGACAGATGCTTCCTTCCGTGAGATATTATCCTCAGGTTGGGGCAGGTCACCCAGCCTGGTCAGGGGAACTCTGGAAGGAGTTCCTTTTTTTATCTCAGACGCTTCAATGTGGTTTTCATTCACAGAAGTTATGACTAATTTCAGCTTCATTTTCAAATCGCCATTCAACCGATTACTCTTGAATTTCTCACAAGGTTCCTTACAGACGTAGACATTACCACTTGGAGTATCTGCCAAAGAATAAGAATCATGCCTTGGATAATCTTCAATAATTCCTTTATGTAATTGAAAACAATCAATATAGGAGTATGTTACTCTTGGATTCTGTCTGCTTCTTGAATCATTCATATTCTCTGTTTCTTCAGCTCTTTTATCTCTTACTCTGTCCATAATTAATCCGCCTTACTCCGAAATTCATGTCATAAAACGTTAAAATAATCACAACATTTAATCTTGACTTCAGCAGTTGGAGATGATACTTTATGGTTGATGGCACCAGAGAGTTTGCCCGCACAAATAAAGCGGATACAATGCTGGGCTTTTTTTATTGTCCCAATCCTTGCTGTAAGCACGCATAATAATTCCGAACTTCGAAAAGGACAGAAGCTAACTTATAATCCACATCTAAATCCTCCGGTACTACGAGAAATGAATCAATATCATTGCAACTGGTTATATTTACCTCACTCAATTGCCGGGAGTGAAATTCATGGTTCTGCGCACCATATTTTTTTGTCACGAGATTTTGTACCGTGTATCTGACATAGAAAATTCTGTCCCCTATTCTGACTTTTGCCCCATAATGACTGAAACTCGCTACATTGATTTTTTGCTTATGCATTGAGCCATCCCCGCGTGGAGTAATGAAATCCGGTTCCTCTTCCGTAAGAAATGTGGCTTCCTTAAAGAGTTCTTTCATCGCACCTATCAATCTCGGATCGTATCCATGATGTCTGGTTATCTTACCGAATGCGGAGTGAACAAATCTGACAGAATCCCCGGTGTCAGAATTTATGACAGAACCAATATTGTAGTACACCTCCTTTGCATTTTCCTCTGTAGTAGTGTCATTTGTAATATCGATAGGATCCTGATTGATTAAAGCAAAAATCTTTTCACGCCTTTCTTCCGTCATTGAGTAAAACTGACTTCTGCCTTCTCTTAAGATGTAGTCTTTTGTAGCTGGAATAAAATATCTCATACTTATAAAGCAGAAAAAAACGGAAAATTGTCAAAATCCAGAGGCTGTTTTAAGAAGATAAATGGAAAATCAGATAGTTACTCTCAATATTGTACGACTTTAGAGAATTTTTCAGACTACTGCCGGATTGACTGCTCTTGCTTCGGCCGCCGTTTTTGTCCCGTTTTCGTATCTTGACTGTTGATAGAAGGAATGGTAGCTTACTTGAGGAGAGCACCGGAGAGTTTGCCCGCACCAATAAAGCGGATACAATGCCGGGCTTTTTCAAAGGCACAAAGCCCTGAGTCTCTCCCCGAGTTCCTTCGTCGTTGCGGCTGTGTTATCTATTCCCTTCTCTTTCAGTTCTTCTGCCGTTCTGTAGCCGTAGCTCACGATTACCTTGTCGCATCCGAGATTGGAAGCAGTCTCGTAATCCACTTCGCTGTCGCCGACGTAGACTATATCGTCAGTCGCCACTCCGATCTTTTCCATTTCACTGAGTATACCTTCAGGGTCGGGCTTCAGAGGATAGGCGGAAGTCTGCCCCAGAACGAAGGCGAAGCGGACGGACGGGAGAATGTTCTTCACGATTTTCTGTACTATCTCATCCTTCTTGTTGGAGGCAATGGCTACCATCACGCCATTCTCTGTAAGGAAGCCGAGAAGCTCCGGTATTCCGTCATATGGAACGGTATTATCCGACGGATGCTTCATGTATGAAGCTACCATCAGTTCGTTCATGAGGGAGAAATCGTTGTCCTCTATGAGCTTTCCGCTTCTGTTCACGGCGGCGATAAGGGCATTTCTGAGTCCGCGGCCCACAATCTCCCTTGCTTCCTCCATAGAGATGAGAGGAATGTCGTAGGCGGAGAGCGCGTAGTTGACCGCTCTCCTTATGTCCGGAAGAGTATAGAGGAGTGTGCCGTCGAGATCGAAGACAACAAGTTTCTTTTTCATGGAGAAAAGTGTAATCTTTTGCATAGTGATTATCCAGAGCGTCGGAGGAAAGACATGTACAGAATAGTTATCAGAAAAGGCAAGGAGAAACAGCTCGAGAAACACCATCCGTGGGTCTTCACGGGAGCCGTGGAAAGCGTGGAGCCGGTTTTCAGAAGCGGAGACTGGGCTGAAGTCTATACATCCGAGGGTTCCTTCATCGCAAAGGGCTGGTACGACGAGAAATCACACATTGTCCTCCATCTTCTGACCTGGGACAGAAACGCTGTAACCGACGACGACTTCGTCGCATCGCTCGTGAAAGCTGCGGTAAGGAGAAGAAAGTCATTCTTCTCGATGGAGAACACGAACTGCTTCCGTCTCATCCATGGAGAAGCCGACTTCATTCCGGGACTTGCAGCAGACTGCTATGCACGCGAAGTAAGACTCATACTCTCCTCTCGCTTTGCCCTGAGGTTCCTTCCCGTGATAGTGAAGACACTCGAAGACACACTTCATCCGTCCCGTATCCAGGTGACGAGCGACGCCTTCTACGCATCAAGCGAAGGCCTGAGTGAGAACGCACGCTACTTCGTCGGAGGGAAAGAGATAAAGGAAAGCGAAGTTCCGAGAGACAACACCCTCTTCATGGAAAGCGGAATATGGTACGAGATTTCCCCGGGGCGCGGACAGAAATCGGGCTTCTACTGCGACCAGAGGGAGAACAGGAACATTGCCGAGAAGTACACAGCAGGCAGGACCGTTCTCGATGTCTGCCCGTACACGGGAGCATTCACCCTCCATGCGCTCCGCTCCGGTGCCCTCTCCGTCGATGCAGTAGACAGCAGCGAAAGCGCCCTGAGGCACCTTCTCTATCAGATACATCTCAACGAGAACAAAGGCGTCCTTCCTCCGGGCAGCCGCGACCGCGTCACGATAACCGCAGCCGACTGCTTCAATCATCTCAGAACTGTTGAAGAGAATAAATACGACTGCATCATCCTCGATCCCCCGAAACTTGCACAGACGAAGAGCAAGCTCGAGAATGCCACGAAGGCCTACAAGGACCTCAACAGGGTCGCGATGATGAAGATAAGGGACGAAGGCATCCTCATAACCTTCTCCTGCTCGGGAGCCCTCACGAGGGAGAACTTCCTTCTCATCCTGAGCTGGGCTGCCGCCGATGCGGGATGCGAAGTCCAGGTACTCGAGACTCTCAGCGCAGGCCCCGACCATCCCGTCAGGCTCTCGTTCCCCGAAAGCCAGTACCTCAAGGGCTTCGTTCTCAGAGTGATAAAGAAGTAACGTAGAGAACCTCCCGCCGAGACGGGAGGTTCGCACAACACAGATTGGTTAAAAGGAGTCTATTCAGTCACTCCAATTCTCAGCAGCATCCGCATCCGCTTCCGTTTTCTGCAGAATCGGGACTCACGGTTTCCGCCTTTTCTTCCTTTCTGCACTTATCGCATGGAATCGAGAAGAAGAGGACGAAGCCCCAGAATGCGCCGAATGCCGTCAGAATCAGAGACGGCAGAGCAGACGCGTCAAACGAGCCGGAATAATGCTGGGTATATGTGGAACCCCATACACGGTACTTTTCAGTGTATGGAAGTGTGACTGACGAACATAGAAGCACCACGAATCCTATAAGGCAGAGTGCTGCGAATACCATTGAACATGTCTTTAAAACTGATTTTTTCATTTTGCTTTTCCTCGCTTGACTGTAATGTAAACAGCATTCCGAAGTAAAACAACCGCTCTGTGATAAATGACAGAGACTCTATCAATATCCTACACAAAAGCAACAAATTGTGAAGAAATCGTCTCATTTTCCCGGCTCGTTCAGCCACACGATACCGTCGATTACAGAGCGGAAGTACGGAGAACTCTGGTAGGAGGAGTATGATTCGTGGAAGACGCCGTTCCAGACAGCCTCTCCCGAATCCGGAACGTAGTCTCCGTCGGTGTCGAGGGCGTAGGTGTGAGTGAGAGTCTCGCCGTCGACTGTGAAGGTGGAGGTATCGAAAACATTGAGGGTGCCAGAGATTATGGCCTCCTCCACTTCGGCAAGCTTCTCCTTAGTTCCCGGAGCCGCTATCGCCTCGTTGAGATCAGTTACGACGACATCCCCGCCCTTCATTGTTCCCGTCCAGTCGGAGGGATTCTCCACCCCGTCGAGGTAGTTGCGGATGAAGGTGTAGAAGTACCTCGTCCAGTCGATGCGGCAGGAGAGAAGCGACGAAAGAGGAGCAACCTCTGTCATATCGGCATTGTATCCCGTATGGTAGACTCCCCTCTTCTGCGCAGTCAGCGCCGGAGATATCGTGTCACTGTGCTGGCTTATCATGACACAGCCGTTGTCGATTAAAGAGTCGGTGGCAGCCTCCTCGAGAGTCATGTCGCCCCAGGTGTCGACGAAGAAGACCTTCATTACGGCACTCGGACAGACGCTGCGTACTCCGAGGTAATATGCAGTCATTCCGGAGACGACCTCTCCGAGAGAGTACGTTCCGACATACCCCACCACTGCCTCCTCCTTCCTTATCGTACCGTTCTCTATAAGCTCGTTGAGTTTCATTCCCGCGGCGACTCCGGAGACATAGCGGCCTTCGTAGATGGCAGCATAGGCGTTGTACGTGTTATCCCTACCGTCACTCTGACTCTCGCAGTTAGTCAGAGAGACAAATAAAGTTTCGGGATAGTTGTCGGCAACAGAGAGCATATAGGGCTCGAAGCCGTAGCTGTTGTTGAATATGATTTCACAGCCGTCTGACGCAAGCTCGTCATTGGCCTCTCTTGCGCTGTCGGATTCCGTCACTCCCTTCTTCGTGACGACTTCAATCTCGTAGCCGTCATCCTCAAGGATCTTCACGGCATTATCCATACCGTCGAGGAAATTCATCGTATAGCCCTGGTCGGACTCGTCGTTGATTACGACAAACCCGATTTTAGGAACGTATCCTTTTTCGTGCACCTTTATAGTGCGCTCTGCCGTCTTTACAAGAGATGTTTCTCTGTCCCTTACAAGGCAGAGCAACTCCGTCTCACCTTCCTCCGGGAAAGCACAGAGAACAGATGGAGAAGAGTCATCGAGCCTTTTTCCTCCGATGTACCATTCGTATGTATCGTCATCATCCGCGCCATCGAGGGAGAGAGTTATTCCGTCTCCTGCATGGACTACAGGATCAGAGAGAACGATGGAAAGAGAATCATCGGAGACTGAAGCATCAGCAAGCGAGAAGGAAAGGTCATCGCCTGCACAATAGGAGAACGAGATGACTTTCCCCTTCTCCACTTCGATTTTCTCTGAGGCAAGCACATTGCTGTTGTTGTAGACGGAGAGAATCATGAAGGTGTACGTCCCTTCATCAAGTGAGAACGAGACATTCCCGGTTCCGTCGGAGGAGCTGATCTTACCTTCTGCCACTGCGGAAGAGAGAGACTCGTTATAGACCCGCACTGTATACGAGCCGACGCCGTCGATGCCGACTGTGAGCATTCCGTATGCGGATTCGGTTTTCAGAATTTCTATTTCCGCATGAACGGTCCCGGATTCACTGACAACGGCAACTGTGACGCCGCGGCCGATAACTCTGCCGTCACTCTCGAGGGCTTCCGCTACAATCGTCCACGCACCGGGAACACTCACCTCCCGTGTTGTTGCGGTTATGTCTCCAGAGAGGGTTATCACAGAGGATGTTCTGTTCGGAGCCGTAAGTGTTATGCGCCACGATTCTACGGCATGAAGACTCCCGGAGGAATCCATTCCGTTACAGAGAGTGATGCTGATTTCATAGTTCCTGCTCTTCTCTTCTCGGTTGAGAACGAGGGAGAAGACAACAGCAAGAGCAATGAATGAGAGCATAGCCAGACCAAGAAGGTATCTGAAGATCTTGTATCTTTTCTTTACCATAGACGGAGCCTTTTAAAAAGCGACGGGTTTCCCCGCCGCTTTCATCCTTTAATTCAGGACAGAAATCAATAAGCTGCGTTGAGCCATGTGATTCCGTCGATGACTGCTGTGAGATAAGGAGCAGACTGGAATTCAGGATAAGACTCGTGGAAGACACCGTCCCATACTGCTTCGTCCTTGTCGGCTGTGAAGTCGCCGTCGGAGTCGATAGCATATGCGTGAGTAAGAGTCTGGCCGCCGTTGACTGTGAATGTGGAGATGTCGAATACGTTGAGAGTTCCGTCAGCGAATGCCTTTTCAGCCTTCTCGAGAGCTTCCTTTGTTCCGGGTGCTGCGATAGCTTCGTTGAGTTCTGTGATGACAACGTCGCCTTCAGCAACTGTACCTGTCCAGTCGGAGGGGTTCTCTACACCGTCGATGTAATTCTTGATGAATGTGTAGAAGTATCTTGTCCAGTCGATGCGGCAGGAAAGGAGAGATGCCTCGGGAGCAACCTTGGTCATGTCTGTGTTGTATCCTGTGTGATAGACACCAGCCTTCTGAGCTGCGAGAGCCGGAGAAGTTGTATCGGAGTGCTGGCTGATCATGACACAGCCTGCATCGATGAGAGCGTTAGCTGCTGCTTCTTCGAGAGTAGCGTCACCCCATGTGCCGACGAAGTAAACCTTCATTGTTGCGCTCGGGCATACGCTTCTGACGCCGAGGAAGTAACCGGACATACCGGAGATAACCTCTGCGAATGAGTAAGCGCCGACATAACCGACAACTGCCTGGTCAGCTGTGATCTTGCCTTCGTCGATCATCTGCTGGAGCTTCATACCTGCTGCGATACCAGCAAGATATCTGCCTTCGTAGATAGCTGCGAATGCATTGTATGTGTTCGGGTTGTCATCCTGCTGGGAAGCACAGTTTGTCATACCGACATAGATTGTGTCCGGGTTCTCTTTTGCAGACTCGAGCATGTAGGGTTCGAAGCCGTAGCTGTTGTTGAAGATGATTTCACAGCCTTCTGCTGCGAGCTCGTCGTTGTTGTCCTTGGCAAGAGAAGACTCTGTCGTGTTTCTCTTGACGAGAAGTTCCACGTTGTAGCCTTCAGCCTTGAGCTGTTCGAGAGCAGCGTTCATGCCGTTCATGAAGTTCATTGTGTAGCCCTGGTCAGATTCATCGTTGATGACGACGAAACCGATCTTTGTTGCTTTAGCTTCTGATGTTGATGCAGATGATGTTTCCGAGCTGCCGTTAGCGAAAACGGAGAGACACATCAGTAATGCAAGAGCAATAGCCAGTGTTTTTTTCATATAATATTCTCCTCTGAAGTACATTTTACGAAGTACCTCATATTTCTTATGTTAGTATGCCAAATCCGCGCTGTAAAGAATTATTTTCTTAAAATCGGCTTTTTTCTTTTCATACCGGAATTTTAGCTTATAAAAATTAGGATATCCTAAAAATAGGATATCCTAAATTTACGTTTATGTAAATATTGCGATTATCGCTCTTCTCTGAAGTAGTTGACGCCGAGGCTCGCTGGCGGCTGCTTGTCGCGGATGTTCCTCATGCTTGTGATGACAAGTACGATTACTGTTACCACATAAGGAAGAATCTTGTAAAGCTCCGTCGGGAAGAACGGGACGACTATTCTGAGGTACATGATCATGAGCGCACCGAAGAGGATGGAGCTCCATGTAGCCTTGAGAGGTCTCCATGTGCAGAAGATTACGAGAGCGACTGCAAGCCAGCCCGTTCCGCTGAGGGAAGCCTCGATCCAGACACATCCGGCTGTGGTCATCGTGTAGACCATGCCTCCGATTGCGGAGATTCCGCCGCCGATCATTGTCGCGAGGTACTTGTACTTCGTGATGTTGATACCTGCGGCATCTGCTGTGACGGGAGACTCGCCGACGGACCTGAGGTAAAGACCCGTCTTCGTACGTGTCAGGAAGAAGTGCATGATGACAGCGAGGATGATTGCAATGTAGAAGAACTCGGACTGGTTGAAGAGTATCTTTCCGATAACCGGAATGTTCTTCAGGAAATCGGGCATGAACTTGTTGTCGAATGCGAACTTGAGGTCGTTGGAAAGCGTGACATAGCCGCCGACCTGCGTTCTTCTGAGTTCTCCTGCGAACTTCGCAACACCCGTACCGAATGTCGTCATTGCAAGACCCGTGACGTTCTGGTTTGCTCTGAGAGTAACCGTGATGAACGAGAAGAGCCAGCCTGCGATTGCGCCTGCGGCGAAGGATGCGACGATTGCGAGAAGAATTGCGACGAATGCGTTGGCATTACCCTCTCCCACTGCACTCTCGTAGAGGTTCGGAGCGATGAGGCCGAAGATACCGCCCATGTACATGATGCCTTCGACACCGAGATTCAGGTTACCGGACTTCTCCGTGAGGATTTCACCGAGGGTTCCGAACATGAGAGCCGTGCCGTATGCACCGGCAGCTGCGAAAAGAAGTACTACTGCGTTCATACCTGAGCCTCCTTGTTTCTGCTGTTTCTGAAAATCAGCCTGTAGTTGATGAAGAATTCACAGCCGAGCATACAGAAGAGGAGCGTACCGGAAACAATCTGTGCAACAGAAGCCGGAACACCGAGCTTTGTCTGGAGTGTCGAGGAACCCTTTTCGATGATTGCAAGAATCGATGCGATGATGATCATTGCAAAGGAGTTGAGCTGGCTCAGCCATGCAACCGTGATTGACGTGAAGCCGACGCCTCCTGCGACATCGCTGTTGAGAGTGCCGTTCGCACCGCTGACGAGCATCCAGCCCACGAGGCCCGAGATTGCTCCCGAGAAGAGCATCGTTCTCATCATGACCCAGCCGACATCCATTCCCGCATAGCGGGCTGTGTTGAGGGAGTCTCCGATGACTGCGACTTCATAGCCGTGCTTGGTGTAGTTCATGTAGATGTGTACGAGGACTACGAGCACAAGGACGATAATCCAGCCGCAGTAGATTCCGAATACGTTCGGAAGACGTGCGTTGTCGGAGAACATAGGAATGATCTGTGTTCCCTGTCTGCCTTCCCACGGACCGCCCTGGAGCCACTTTACGATACCTATTGCTATGTAGTTCATCATGAGTGTGAAAAGCGTTTCGTTGGTGTTGTACTTTGCCTTGAAGAAGCCGGGAATGAATGCCCAGACGGCGCCTCCGACTGCTCCGGCAACCATCATTATGACGAGCATGAGGAATCTCGACTGGATGTGGGAGGAGAAGTTGATTGCGCAGAAGGAAGCGAAGATGGCTCCCATCGTGATCTGGCCTTCGGCTCCGATGTTCCAGAACTTCATCTTGAAGCAGGGAGCGATTGCGAGGGCGCATCCGAGGAGCGGGATCGCCTTCTTCACTGTCTGACGGATATAGCCGGCCTTCGAGAGGGAACCGCTGATCATGATGCCGTAGGCTTCAAACGGGTTCTCACCTGCCAGAAGAATAGGAATCATACCCAGTATAAGGGCGACGACAATGGAGCCTACTCTTATGAGCCAGGCCTTCTTCGGGTCCATGTTGTCTCTTTTTGCGAGACGGACGAAAGGTGCTTTCTTGGCTTCCATTATTTAGCCTCCTTCTTATAGTCTGTGCTTGTCATCATGAAGCCGATTTCCTCCTTGGTCGTATTGCGTGCATCGACTATGCCGCTGACCTCTCCTCCGCAGAGGACGAGGATTCTGTCGCAGAGTTCGAGGAGAACATCGAGTTCCTCGCCGACGTATACGACGGCGACCCCCTTCATCTTCTGCTCCGTAAGGAGGTTGTAGATTGTATAGGATGTGTTGATGTCGAGGCCTCTCACTGCGTATGCCGTGAGAAGGACATTCGGTTCGGATGCGATTTCACGTCCGACGAGAACCTTCTGGATGTTACCGCCGCTCATCCTTCTTACGGGGAATTCCGTTGACGGAGTGACAACTTCAAGGTCCTGCCAGATTCTGTCTGCAGTTGCCTGCGGAGCCTTCTTGTTGAAGAAGATCGACTTTCCGCTGCGCCAGGTGCGGAGCATCATGTTGTTCGTCATGCCCATGCTTCCGACAAGTCCCATTCCCAGTCTGTCCTCGGGAACGAATGCCATGCCGACCCCGAGCTCGCGGATCTTCTTCGGGGGCAGCCCTACGAGTTCCTTTTCGCTTCCGTCATCGGGATCGATGTATCTGATGGAGCCTTCGGTCATCGGATAGAGACCCGTGAGACACTCCAGGAGTTCCTTCTGTCCCGATCCCGCAACTCCGGCGACGCCCAGGATTTCACCCGTGCGTGCCTCGAACGAGACCTTCTTCAGTTTCTCGATGCCTTCATTATCCTTGCAGGAGATTCCGTCGACAATGAGTCTCGGAACCGGTTTTTCGTATTTCGGTCTGTCGATGTTGAGAACGACTGCATGACCGACCATCATGTCCGTAAGTCCCTGAGGGCTTGTCTCGGAGGTATTGACCGTACCGATGTACTTACCCTTTCTGAGAACCGCGACCTTGTCCGAGATGGCCATGACTTCGGCAAGCTTGTGGGTGATGATGACGATTGCCTTGCCGTCCTTCTTCATGTTACGCAGTACTGCGAAGAGCTTGTCGGTCTCCTGGGGGGTGAGGACTGCTGTCGGCTCGTCGAGGATGAGAATCTCGGCACCTCTGTAGAGAACCTTTACGATTTCGACTGTCTGCTTCTGGGAGACGGACATGTCGTATACCTTCATCGCGGGGTCGATGTCGAAGCCGTAGCGGTCGCAGATTTCCTTGACCTTGGCATTCGTCTGTTTGATATCCATATCCTCATCGAGGCCGAGGATGATGTTCTGGGCTGCCGTGAATACGTCCACGAGATGATAGTGCTGGTGGATCATTCCGATATGCAGGTCAAAGGCATCCTTCGGGGAACGGATCGAGACTTCCTTCCCGTCCGCGTAGATCTTTCCCTCGTCCGGCTGATATATACCGCTGATCATATTCATCAGGGTTGTCTTTCCGCTTCCGTTCTCTCCCAGGAGAGAGAGGATTTCGCCTCTCTTTATCTCAAGGTTGATTCCGTCGTTGGCAACAACACTGCCGAACCTCTTGGTAATACCTTCTAGTTTAATTGCACTGTTATTCTGCATTGTGTCTCCTGATGAAACTGACAGGATCTATCAGTTTCCACTGGTCTGATGTTCCTATGATATCATCCGTTTTTTTCAATCTGCAACAAAAAACAACAAATTAATAGAAATGCAGGCCGGGGCCTGCACCAATCAGAGAGCGACTGTGAATTCTATCTCGACCTTTCCGCCCTTGGGGAGCTTCACGACCTGGAAGGCACAGCGCGCGGGGAGCACCTCTGCATCCTTGAACGCCTCTGCGTATACCTCGTTGACTGAGCCGAAGTCCGCGATGTTCTCAAGATAGACAACAGCCTTGACCGTGTTCTCGATCTTTCCGCCGCCGGCCTCGATTATGGCCTTTGCATTCCTGAAGACCTGCTTTGCCTGGTCAGCCGCAGTCTCTCCGACGAGTGCACCGCTCTCGGGATCGAGTCCGAGGACTCCCGAAACGAACATGAAGCCGTTTGCCTTCACGGCCTGTGAATAAGGTCCCACCGCCTTCGGTCCGAGGGGTGTATCAACTCTTTCAATCATTCTTTTATTCTCCTTCTGATTTGTTTCCATTACGTATCTCAGTATCTGGGACGGTTCTTCAAAGAGGTGAAGATTTTCTGGATTGGCGACTGAGAAACCGAAGCCCCACTTCACTGCGAGGAACTTCACGCCCGCAGTCAGGGCTCCCTTCTCGTCATTCGAGGTGTCACCGACCATCAATGCCTCGCTCTTATCAACGCCGAGAGCCTTGAGGGCATTGAGTATCACCTGCGCTTTCGACACCGAGCCGTCGACCTCGGGGCCGCATACGGCATCGAAGCAGTCATCCATCCTGAGATTATGCACACACCTCTTTGCAAGAGCGTCCATCTTGTTGGTTGCAACTGCGGTCTTTATCCCCATTGCTTTCAGAGCATACAGGAGCTCCTTCATTCCCGTATAGGGATGCATGAGGAAGATTCCCTTCTCGTCGTAGAAGCGGCGGTAGGTCTCCACGCAGTACTCGATCTTATCCTCGGGTACGTTGAAGGTTATGCGGAAGCAGTCCCTCAGGGGCGGTCCTATGAACCTCTTGAGGTAATCCTTCGTGTATGCGCTCCTGTCGTAACCGATGGTCTCCACCGATCTGAGGGCGCTGTCCATTATGCCTTCGCTGCTGTCTGCGACAGTACCGTCGAAATCAAATAAAACTGCCTTTACCATCTATAAGTTCCAATCCCGTTTCGTGAACGGATGACGCCGATGCGAGAATACCAAGATATTCCCCGTTCTCCTTCACACTGACTCTTCCTCCGGCTTCCCTGACAATCAGTATTCCCGCCGCAACATCGTAGAGATGCAGGAACTCCTCGTAGTAGACTGCACATCTCGAAGATGCGACATAACAGAGCGAGCATGCGGCACTGCCGAGACTGCGCATATCTGAAAAATGATCGTAGAAGCGTCTCATTCTGACCATGTATTCGTCCAGGTGGCTGTGGACTCTGTGAGGAGGAACGAGAAGAGCAAGGCTGTGATGAATCTCTATGTTATCATTTATCTCCATCTTCTTTCCGTTGAGGAAGGCCCCGCCTCCGCGGACGGCGTGGAAGACCTCGTTCTGCCTCGGAACGGCCACGACTCCCAGTGCAATCCCCTCTTCGTCCTCGAATGCGATGGATACAGTATAGAGAGGAAACGACCACATGAAATCGACTGTCCCGTCAATTGGGTCGACTATCCAGCGGCAGACTCTGTCACCGCTCTTTCCCGTTTCCTCCCCGAACCAGCCGTCTTCGGGAAACTCATTCATAAGATATTCCCGTATGAGATTCTCGCTTTCCCTGTCCGCAGTCGTGACGTAGTCGTTCTCGGCCTTATCGGAGACGGAGAATCTCAGGCTCTCGTGCGAGAGAAGAAACTTCGACGCTCTGGACGCAGCCTCTAAAGCCGCACTGAGTCTTCTTTCGATTTCACTTCTTTCCATGGGTCACCTCTTCTTCATCTGCTCACCGATGTAGGTGACTCTCTTCCAGTCGGAGGGTGAGAAGCTGTCCTTTGTTATGGTCTTTTCAATCGCGCCGTCGAGAATGTAGTCGGAGTTTATGTAGAGGATTATCGCAGTCCACTCATTCTCTCCTCTGGAGTACATGACTCCTCCTGCATTATTCAGGAGTTCCGCAAGTCTCAGGTCGTCGCGTATATTGTTCCTCGAAAGAAGAATCGAGAAGGAATAATCGGCAACATTGAAGAGCTTGTCCTTTCCGTCGTCCTGCATTCTGTTCCAGCAGTTCTGAATGACGTTCTCCAGTTCCTCGAGAGTCTCGGAGTCGGATGATCTGACAAAGGATGCGAACACGGACGAAGGACTCAGCTTCTTATAAATATCATAAATGATGCCTTCCGCACCGATTTCCTCTTCCCTGCTCTCCTCTTCATTTACGGGTTCGTCGGTCACGAGAGGAAGCGGGGATTCATCCCCTTCCAGTTCCTCCATCGAAAGGACCTGTCTCTTCTCCTCTTCCTCGTTTTCCGCTTCTTCGGCATTCTCGACACCGTCAAGGAAGGAGGAAGCAAAGCTCTGGGCTTTTTCTTCATTCTGCACTGAAGGAGACTCTTCTATCCTTTCAGTTTCCGCGGAAGCCTCCCCGTTTTCCGTATTCTCTTCCTCGGTCTCTTCCTTCTCTTCGAGTTTTCCCTCTATTCTTCCGTCTCTCGGTAGAACAAAGGAATCGTCCTCGATTTCAAGAGTTTTATCTTCATCATCGGATACAGCTGATGTCGTCTCTTCTTCAGAGGAAGTACTTTCTTCATCATCGGAATAATCACCGAGGAAGTCTTTCATCCACGAATTGACATCAAGTGGCTTGTCCTGGGACTTCTCAATGGAGGCGGATTGCTCTTCTGTTTCTTCAGCTGTCTCTTTCGGCACCTCTTCAGATACCCGAGCAGTTTCGTCAGCGGGAGAAGTTTCCTCATCGGCTTCATCTTCTTCAGAAACGGACTCCTCCCCGTAAGTCTCTTCTTCTGCATCTTCAGAAGAAACGTCTTCTCTGCTGATTATCTCTTCTTCCGGAGCGATTTCATCCTCTTCTTCATCCTCAGCGAGGGCATTCTCTTCATCATCCGGTGAGGATTCTTCTTCGTCGTCGAGTGGAACATCTTCCTCAGAGATTATTTCCTCTTCGGGAACTTCATCTTCATCCGGTTCTTCTTCCGGAGCATCTTCTCCGATGACTGTCTCTGCGTCGGTTTCCGGTTCCTCAGTCGGAGATGCTTCTTCAGGTACTTCACTGTTTCCGGAATCGGCAGCTGACTCAGAAGAGTCTCCAGTCAGAGGAAGTTCTTCTGCCTCTTCATCGTCGAGAGGAACGTCTTCTTCGCTGATTATCTCTTCTCCGGGTTCTGCCGTTTCACTATCTTCGCCGGAGACAGCTTCGTCCTCTGTATCTGCTGCTTCCTCTTCGGAAGAGGACTCTTCAGTATTACCAGACGGCGGAAGTTCTTCCTCGTCGTCGAGAGGAACGTCTTCTTCGCTGACTACTTCCTCATCCGGAACTTCGTTTTCTTCATTAACGGAATCATCAGAGGCCCCGGAGGATTCTTCAGTCTCTTCTTCGTCATCATCAAGAGGAATATCCTCTTCACTGATTACTTCTTCGTCCGCTTCGTCGAAGTGAGGAAGTTCCTCCGGTTCTTCGTCATCAAGCGTAACATCTTCTCCTGCGGCCGTCTCTTCCCTGTCTTCATCGTCGAGAGAAATGTCCTCTTCGCTGGTTACTTCTTCGTCGGAGACTGTGTTTTCAGCATCAGACGGGACATCTTCTTCGAAGTGCGGAAGCTCTCCCGGCACTTCGCCATCGAGAGGAATATCCTCTCCACAGACTGTCTCTGCTGCGGCTCCGGTATCGGGAGGAAGCTCTGCTGCGCTTTCGGAATCGGAAGCATCTTCAGTGTCGAGTTCCTCGGCCTTTTCCTCTTCCTCCCGGAATTCCTCCTCGTCCTCCTTCTCGAGTTCGTCGTCGATGACCTTCTCCTCTTCTTCATCGAGAAGACTGAAGAAGTCGAGCTGACCGTCGTTCTCGGAGTCGGCATTTTCTTCTTCCGCTTCGTCCGGACTTTCTTCGGCTTCGGCGTGGATTTCGTCTGCGTCGACTTCCTCGTAGTAGTCGCTCTCCGTCTTCTCACCGATTTCGTCGAGTCTTTCCTCCTCTTCCGTGTCATCGAAGATGTCGTCATCAAGCTCGGATTCGAATTTCTCCTCCTCCTTCTCGATTTCCTCGTCACGGCGGATTATCTCGTCGGTAAGAGCGTACTTCTCCTCTTCCTCTGCCATGTTCCTGTCGTTCTTCTTCTCGTACTCGACAATCGGGACATCGGGGATATCCTTCTCCGTCTCATCCTCTTCAGTCTCGTACTCGTATTCGTCCGTGATGGTGTCGTCTGAATCATCATCGAAGACGGGAGCCTCGCCTCTGTCTATCTCGTCTTCGTCGACTACCCTGTACTCCTCGGTTTCTGCAGGGAACTCAAGCTCTCCCAGGAGGGCCGTGATCAGCTCCTTCTTCTTCGCTCTGTCGATGGTTGCGCGGAACATCATTAATGATGATATAACGAGAGTATCTCCATCGTGAGTCATCTCCCCGTCCATGTCGGGGTCGACGACGAGACGGCTGTGACCGTAGCCGGCCTTCACGCTTCTCTCGTCAAGCCATATCTTCTTCGTGTCGAAGTAGCTCTCGTCCTTCATGAAGACATTGCTGTCATAGAAGGACGGCAGGACGGAGATGTCCACCTGGTTTCCGTCGTAGGTGTACGTGTCTATTCCGGTTCTGTAGAATATCGCCTGGACGCTCTTCTGGGCGGCCTTTCTTCTGTCGAATGACGAGGAAAGTGCGATGAACCGGGGCATGTGCTTTCCGACGAAGGTGTACTGCAAGCCGTCGTATCTGAAGACGGGATAGCGCATGGAAATCCAGTAGTCCATCTTCAGAAATGAAAGAATGTCGAGCTTCCCGGGATCTATAGTGAAGTTGTCGTAGACGCTTTCATCGAGGGATGACGAGGAGGAGATGAGGAACATGTCGTAGCCGTCACGCTCCGCTGCGAGATTCTCGGCTCTTCCCTCCCATCCGTTCTTCTTCGTTATGGTTCTGTAGACTTCGTCCTCGCTCATTCCCTTGAGACTGTCGCTCATCTGGGCTGCGGCAAGGCTGTATTCGTCACTGTACTGCTGTACACGTCTGCAGAGGTCGTCGATTCCCGCGAGTCCCCGCTTTGCAATGTTCTCTATGTTGAGTGCTAGAGACAGGGGATCGGTTCCGATCTTCTCCTCGACACCTTCCTTCTCCTCGAGAAGGGAGCGGAGAGTATCCGAAGAGGCTCTGAGGGAATCAGAGGTAACAGCCTCCGGAATGAGATAGCGCACAATGATTGAGCGGTACTTCTCGCCGTCAGAGTCGTCTGCATCTGAAGACGAGAGAAAGAGCGATGTCCTGTTGTCGATTATCCTGATGATTCTTCTCAGCGTGTCGTCGCCGAGGGAAATGAGTCTCGACCAGTCCTTCTGACTGATGCTGCCTTCCTTCCCGCCCCTCTGGAAGAGCGTGGACTGCAGCACCGACTGCAGAATGACGGGGAGAAGAACGGCACGCGCTCTCAATAGCGGATCCTTCTTCTTCTCCGAAAGAACCTTCCTCTCGTCCCAGAGGGAGAGCTTGATGACTTCGAGGGGATAGTAGTTCTCCAGTATGGAGGCCACCGCGCGGAAGTCATTCATGAGATAGTCGTATGATTCACTGATGTTCTTTTCAGCTTTCCGGCTGGAAATCCTTCTTATCTGGTCAATCGGGGAAAAGAAATCAAACACGAAAAACTCCTTCTCACTGGATGTGCATCACGTTCTTTCTGTAGGCCTTGAGTCCCAGCTTCAGACATTCCGCAGCCGTTTTGAGCTCATCCTCGTTGAGAACGTATGCGAATCTCGCCTGACAGCGGCCGTAGCCCGGAGTCCAGTAGAATCCTTCGGCGGGTGCGAACATGACTGTATTTCCGTTATATGAGAAATCCGTAAGCATGAAGGATGCGAACTTCTCGGCGTCGTCGACGGGGAGATCCGCAATGAAGTAGAAGGCCCCCTTGGGCATCGTAACCCTGACGCCTTCAATCTTCTGCATGGCCTTTACGAGTGTATTGCGCCTTCTCTCGTACTCCTCGACAGTCGCCCTGATGTAGCTCTCGGGAGCCGTGAGTGCCGCTGCCGCAGCCTCTTCCTCGACTGCCGGCGGACAGAGTCTCGCCTGGGCCATCTTGAGGCAGTTGTCGATGAACTCGTGATTCTTCGTGACTATCGCTCCGATACGCGAGCCGCACATCGAGAAGCGCTTGGAGAAGCTGTCGATGCAGATGATCCTGTCGGCATACTCGGGGAACGAGAGAACGGATGTGAACTTCTTTCCGTCGTAGCAGAATTCCCTGTAGACTTCGTCGACTACGAGGAATATGTCCTTTCTCTTGCAGAGTTCGAGAAGAGCCGTAAGCTCCTCGCGGGTGTATATGTGTCCCGTGGGGTTGTTCGGAGAGCAGAGAAGTATTCCCGTCGTCTTCTTGTTTATCTTGTCCTCGAATGCGTCGATTGAGGGAAGGATGAAGCCGTTGGAAGAACTCGAAGTAACGGGTCTGAGCTCCACCATCGCAACCTTCGCGAACGTTGCGACGTTCGTGTAGTAAGGCTCCGGGATGATGACCTCGTCATACGGGTCGCAGAGGGTTATGAACGCGAACTGCAGTGCCTCGCTTCCTCCCGTCGTGATCATTATGTCGTCGACGGTGAGGCCTTCGATGCCCATTCTCTCATAGTACCCGAGAAGCGCCTTTCTGAGCTTGAATTCGCCCTCGCTCAGGCCGTAGGCGATGATATCCTTATCGTAGCCGCGGATGGCGTCGAGCGCCTCCTTGGGGGTCTTGATATCGGGCTGCCCGATATTGAGATGGATTACGTGGATTCCCTTTTCCTCGGCTTTCCTCGAAAGCGGTACCAGACGCCTTATCGGCGAACACTGGAAACCGGAAATACGGTTCGACATCTGCATGGTTCTTTCTCCCTGAACTTATTCCGGAATGGTTGAGCTGTCGTCCGACGGCGCCACTCCCATCTGAGTCATGTCGACGAGCTTCTGGATGAACTTTCTGTTGTCCAGGAGCGGCGAGATGGCCCTGCCGTGGTGGAGACGGGAAATGACTCTCGCAAAGAGTTCGGTGACATCGGCCTGGATGAACCACTCCTTCTCCAGAAGTTCCTTGCCCTGATAGACACCGTTGGTTCCGATTATCCTGTAGAAGATGCCTTCCCTGTATGCCTGGTCGAAGTTCTCGATGGCACTGCCGTTGAAGAACGGAAGCGATACCATCACGATGACCTTCTTCGCGCCCCTGTTCATGAGTTCGCGCATTGCGATGATCATCGTGCCGCCCGTGGCGATCATGTCGTCAGCCATGAGGACTGTCTTTCCCTTGACGTCACCGAGAAGGTTGATTGACTTTATGTTGGTGTTCTTCGCGGAAGTGGAGACCATCGAGTAGTCCCTTTCCTTATAGAGAATTGCAAGAGGCCTGTGCAGAGCCTGTGCATAGAACTTGTTTCTGTTTACCGCACCCGTGTCCGGAGATACCACTACGATATCCGGATCGGAGAAGTCGATGAGCTTCCTGAGGCATATGAGCGTCTGGTACGAACCGTGGACGTTCTCGAGTGCGCAGGTCGAGAATGCGTTCTCGATCTCTCTCGAGTGAATGTCGAGCGTGATGATTCTGTCCACCCCGAGCTCCTCGGAGAAGCGTGCGAACATTGCAGCCGTGAGAGGCTCTCTGGAGGCCTTCTTGTGCTGACGCGCGTACGGGTATGTCGGAAGCACGAGCGTAATCGAGGCCGCACCTGCATTGTGAAGTGCGTTGACCGTCGTGAAGAGGAACATCAGATGGTCGTTGATGGAAAGCTGTACAGGTTCCTCGGATCCCGCCACCTTGATCGGAGCGTTGTTCGAGACGTCATGGATCACGTAGACGTTGAGTCCCCTCACAGGGTCGATTATCTCGGCCTTCTCCTCTCCGTTGGAGAAGCGTGTGTACTTCACGTTGATGGTGAAGTCGGGACAGTGGAACGCCGTGGGAAGTTTGCCAGTCGGAATCTTGTTGCTTTCGATGTCATCGAGGAGCGTGACTGTCTTCAACAGCTCCTCAGCCGTCATGCCGTGTCTCTTCGTCAGGGCTTCCGAGAGTTTCTCGTATCTGTCGATGTAAAGCCTTCTGAGATGTTTCACGACCTTGCCTGTGAAATATTCTGAGCCGGGGCCGGCAATAACCCCTAACTTATGTGGTTTTAAGATACTCATAAGCTAAAGATACTTCATTAACTTCTCCCCTTTCAAGCTGAAACGGCATAAAACAAGGCTAATAATTGTCACACCCCGTCGTAAAATCCGGCCCCTTCTGAAAAAGATAAAATGAAAAACAAACCCGGTCATTTGTCGGAGAATAGGAAAAATTGAAGGTTTTTCAGACATTTTTCTCCGATTCTTTGACATTTCCGGCAGTTTTTCGCCTTTATAAGTATGAAGTATATTTTTTCTTTCACTCTTATCGTGCTCCTTCTCGTTCTCTCGTGCACCGGCGGGAACGTGAAGGCCGAGAACATTCTTGCCGGTGAAGACAGAAGCGGCGTCTCCGTCCTCTCCTACGGTCTCGAAGACAATTCGACATTCCTTATACGATTCTCCGAAAAGGTCGAGATACGGGAAATCTCATACAACGGGGTGAGGGAGAAGCCCCTTCTCGTCGGAGAAAGCTTCCGCATCGCTCTGCCGCGGGAGATTGAGATGGGAGAGAAGTACACGCTCGCCCTCACGGCCGTGAAGAACGGGGGCAACACCACACGCTGCTTCTTCACGCTCTACGGAAAAAACGACAACAGGGCCGGAGTAATCATCAACGAGCTCTCCGTCGCCGGAACGAAGGCCTCCCCCGACAGGATAGAACTCCTCGTAATCTCAGGCGGGAACACGGCCGGAATAGTGGTATCCGACAGCACGGACTCCACAGGCGGAGTCATTCTCCCCTCCCTCGAAGTCTCGAGGGGGGACATAATCGTCATCTACTGGGACAGTAAGAGCGGGAAGGAGACAGAGGAGCGGGACGAAGACATCTATACCTATTACATAGACGGAAAGCAGGAGAATACTCTCACAAGCACCTCGGGGGCCGTCATACTCTTCGATGAGGTCTCGGGCTCTGTGACGGACGCTGTCCTCTACTCCAACTTCACCGAAGCCAGCACCTCGAAGGAGAAGTTTCAGAATCTGGTGACTTTTCTCGGAGAATACGGAGCATGGAGCGGGGATGCGGTATCGAGTGAGGAGATAACCTCCTCGAGGGTTCTCGCCCGTCTTCCGGGGGCCGTCGACACGGACACTGTCGACGACTGGTTCACCACTGCAGCGCGTAAGTCCACCTTCGGAGAGGAGAACGTCTACGCCCCCTACACGGGGGAATGAATCAGCTGTCAAGAGGTCTGTTCGCCCTGATTTTCTCCGCGCCCTTTGCAAACTTCAGAGCCCTGGCTTTGAGGGAGTCGCTGACGCTCTTTCCACTCCGGGCGGTCTCCACGAATTCCTCGAAGGTCTGACAGGCATAGCCGAACATCCGGTATGCAGTGCTCAGCCTTGCCGAGAGTGACTCGAGCATGCTCATGACCTTCGATGGATTGTTCCTGAAATATTCGGAGAGGTCCTCATGTCTGATGACCTTCGTAACACAGTCCTCTGTCGCCACTGCGGTTGCGAATCTCGGCATGCTCTCCATGAGCCCGACTTCACCGAAGAAGGCCGGCGCCGAGGTCGAAGCGACAAGCACCTCCTCCGGGGTACCGTAGTCAACATAAAGGGAAACTGACCCGAAGAGAAGGTCGTACATCCAGAGCTGGAACTCGCCCTCCCTGAATATGACTTCACCCTTCCGGAACTTCTTCATCTCTTCCATATCGTCCTCCGTTCTCCTCAAGATACCACACCATCCGACAGCGAATAAGAGAGAAGCTCTCTTCTTTACATTCCGGATACAGAAAAGAAAAGATATCCTCTACAACGGGATAAACATAAGTCATATCAATATAAAGATGTTTCAGAGGTATTCTTTTTCTTCGGATCAGTCCCCATTCGCTGAATTGTAAAATAATGACTTTTCCGTTGATTTTCCGTTCCCCCGGCGATATTTTGGACGGTGAGGCTGAAATAACGGTTGCACAGGGCACTTACCTTTTCGGTTCTGTTGTTCACCCCCGCGGATGCGGCTTCAGCCATAAAATAAAAGGAGATTTTCAATGAAAAATCAGAAGCCCAAGGCTCCTGCATCAGTCGAGAACATCTACTCTCTCGACGGCAGAGTCCCAGTCAGCAAGGCCATACCGTTCGGCCTTCAGCATGTTCTGGCAATGTTTGTCTCGAATGTCGCACCGATCATCCTCATCGCCGGGGTTGCGCAGTACAACGGCGTAGCCTTCACGGACACGGACAAGGCATACCTCATCCAGGCCGCAATGATCATTGCGGGAATCGGAACGCTCCTGCAGCTCTATCCGGTACTTCACATCGGCTCCAGGCTCCCCGTCGTAATGGGAGTCAGCTTCACTTTCCTTGCAGCGATGCAGACGATTGCAAAGGTCGACTACGGCTACATGGTCGGAGCCGTAATCGTCGGCGGCTGTATAGAAGGCTGCCTCGGCCTCACAGCCAAATACTGGAGACGCTTCATCGCCCCGATTGTCTCGGCATGTGTCGTAACGTCAATCGGCTTCAGCGTTCTCAGCGTGGGAATCAGCTCGTTCTGCTCCTCGTCGGCCTACCCCGACGGCTCCTGGCAGAACCTCCTCGTCGCGACAATCACACTCATTGCCTGTCTTGTCTTCAATGCCGCAGCTAAAGGCTTCTGGAAGCAGCTCTATGTACTCTTCGGCCTCATCGTCGGCTATATCGTATCAATCTTCTTCGGCATGGTCGACTTCGGTGAAATCGGAAACACGATAAAAGAGATGGGAGTTATATCTCTTCCCCGTCTCTTCTACTACACACCGAAATTCAGACTCGGCGATATCATCTCCGTAACCCTTGTCTTCCTCGTCTCCGCGACGGAAACCATCGGTGACACCACAGCCACATGCACAGGAGGTCTCGGCAGAGACATAACAGAGAAGGAAATCTCGGGCTCCCTCTGCTGCGACGGCTTCATCTCGGCGGTATCAGGAGGAGTATTCGGATGCTCCCCTATCACATCATTCTCCCAGAACGTCGGACTCATCGCGATGACGAAGGTCGTCAACCGCTTCACAATCATGTTCGGCGCAATCATCCTCATCGTTGCCGGTCTCTTCCCGCCGGTAGGAGCGGTGCTCTCGACACTTCCCTCCTGCGTACTCGGCGGCTGCACGGTCATCATGTTCGGTGCAATCATCGTCAGCGGCATCACCATGATAGCCGACTGCGGGTTCGGACAGAGAAACATGCTCATCGTCGCGACAAGCTTCTGTGTGGGTATAGGAATAACACAGGTTCCGGCATTCTTCGACTACATGCCGCAGGTAATCCGTGACATCTTCCAGAACAACATGGTTGCAGGTGTCTTCGTCGTCGCCCTGATTCTCTCCCTTACACTTCCGAAGAACATGGATAAGAAGGAAGGCGCATCAGCCTGAAACAGTAATCAGTCTTCTCCGAAGAGGAATAAATGAGAAGACGTCATCCAGCATGAGGAGGGGGCAACCCCTCCTTCTTCATGAAAAAAGGGCCCACGGATTTCCCCATGAGTCCCGATAACTGCAGACGATACAAAGCCGCCTCACATGGCTGCGAATTCTCTGACGTACTCGTTGACCTCGCTCTCGGAGAATCCCTTCGAGAAAAGAAGAGTCTTCAGCTTGTTCACACCAGTCTTCTTTTCCTCTGCTCTGCCTTCAACTCTTCCGCGTGCTTCACCCTCTGCTCTGCCGCGTGCTTCACCCTCTGCTTCGGCATCTTCTACTCGGCCTTCCACATACTGTTCAAAAAAGAAATCATTGTTCTTCATAACTACGGCAACCTCCTCACCGTACTCTTCAAGGAACTCCTTCAGGATACCCTGTTCAAGGCATTCCCTGAGTGTTTCGGATACTGCTTCTCTCCTTTCATCATAATCGCGGAGATTGTTTCTGTAAATGGTTGAGAATCTGCAGTATTCACCGATAAAAGTCTCACCTGCAGTGAATTCCGTCACTGTCTTCACCGCCAGTCCCATCGTACCTTCCTCCAGTACCGTAACATCGTCAAGATAATAACAGTCGGGAATCTCCTCTGCGTCCTCTCCGACGTAGATGCACCAGAACTCCGCCTTAGGCATCTTCGTTCCGTGCTTTGTGTAGAGCTTCTTGATGAATTCCCTGTTCAGAAGCTGAAGAGCGCCCACCCTGTACATCATCATGCGGTAGCAGATGAGTTCACACTTCGTACTCTGGACTTCAATGAAGATAGCCTTCTCTTCTCTGACAAGGAAACAGCAGTCGTGAATTACACCTCCTATGAACACGTTGTCCTTGTCGATAAGCCTTAAGTCTTCCTCCCTGATTGTCGTATCTTCGGGATGAAGCGACCGGTACAGCTCCAGGAGATACTTCGGTTTTGTGAACTACCGCCACTCTAAAGGGATGTCGGCTTCGTGCTTCACAGATTGAAGTTAGCCGATTCGGTTTTGAGGACCGAATTGACCAGAGCTTCCATCTCCACACGCTTGAGATCGGTGCGTCCCACA
>CAVFVX010000002.1:27621-62333 GCA_963626075.1 Acutalibacteraceae bacterium | reverse complement strand
AGGGAAGATCTCATGGACCTCCTCTCTATCTCAAAGCTCTGAGGTGAATTTAGATTTATTGCTGTATAGTCAAATTGCAATCGATTGTAATTGTTGCAATGAAAAAGAATATCGAACACAAAGCATTTTATTTCCTTGCATTTTAAGAAAACCGTCGTAGAATCGGTCTTGAAGGAGATTGGATAGTGGACGACAGCAGGAACAGACTCAAGACGGCTCTGGTCATCAACGTGCTGCTTGTTCTTCTGGAGCTGAACATACTCTCCTACCGTGTCTGCACCTCCGGCGTCCTCATTCTCGCTTCGCGTTTCCAGTACTATGCGCACTACAGCAACGTCCTGATTCTGCTCTCCTCGATCGGTCTCATCACGGGGCTTGTCTCACAGCTCAGGGGGAAGAGGGAACACATATGGTACCCTGTAAGACTCCTGAGATACATGGCTGTGTCATCAGCGGTTCTGACGATGGTCGTCGTCATCCTTTTCATCCTCCCTCTCGAAGGCTTTTCCCATGTCTCCACAATACTTTTCGGAGGCTCCCACTTCTACGAGTACATCGCGTGTCCTCTTCTCGCGTACCTCTCGTTCGTGATGCTCGGGGACGTCAGCGACTACGGAAAGCGGGAGATGATAATCGCATCATGCCCCGCATTCATCTACTCTGTCGTAATGCTCGTCCTCAACGCCCTCGGCGTCGTAAGCGGCCCCTACGTATTCCTCCGTGTCCGCGAACAGTCGGCGGGTATGACGATATTCTGGTTCATCGTCGGAAACGCTCTCTCGTATGTGGTATCTGCAGTGCTTCTGACGGTTGCACACATGGAAAACAGGAACAGCAGCGGAAAGAACGGATCGTCTTCTGCAGAAGCAGAGAAATTTTCGAAGAATTAACGAACAAACGTAACATCAACCCTTGTCCTCTGAAAAAAAAATGTATAACATTTCGGGAGAAATCGAGAGGTTAACGGATGATGGACAAACGCAACAAGCTCAAGCTGGCCCTGGCCGTCAACATCGTTCTTGCACTTCTCGAAATCAACATTCTCTGCTACAGGATACTTACCGCGGGAATGGAAGTGGTGGTTCTCCGCTTCCAGTACTTCTCGTACTACAGCAACTTCCTCATCCTGATATCGTCCATCACACTTGTCGTCGCTCTTTCGCTGCAGCTTGCGGGAAAAATCGACAGAGTCAGTCATACGGTAAGGCTCCTCAGGTATATGTCGGTATCTGCCGAGGTTCTGACGACCTTCGTAGTCGTGTTCTTCATTCTCCCCCTCTCGGGCTTCAGCTATGCCTCCAGGGTGCTCTTCGACGGAGCGCACTTTTTCGAGTACATAGTCTGCGCAGTCCTTGCATTCGTCTCGTTCGTGATGCTCGGGGACCTTGACGACTTCGGAAGAAGGGAAACCGTGATTGCCTGCATTCCCCTTCTTCTCTACTCAATCGTGATGATCATTCTCAATGCCGCGGGTGTCGTTGACGGCCCGTATGTATTCCTCCGTGTCCGCTCCCAGAGCGTCGGAATGACTATATTCTGGTTCATAATCTGCAATGCGATAAGCTATATCGTTGCATTCTCCCTGCTGACAATCGCCCACATGGAAAGCAGACAGAACGGAAAGAAGCAGCCTAGATAAGGTCCATCTCACTCCAGAGGATATTTCCGTCCCCGTCGATGAATCTTTCGTCGACGTGAACAGCCTCGACCTTTCCTGCAAAGAGCTCATGACTCCCCGGCATTATACTCTCCGTCACCGTACACTCGATGTTCACGGGGCACGCCGAAAGAAGCGGAGCATCCACGACGGAGCCGTTCTCCCACTCGAGATCGAGAGCCTTGAACTTGTCCTCATCCCTTCCCGATACCGTTCCGAGGTACTGGAACTCCTTCCTGAAGCTCTTCGGAGGAAGATTGACGACGAAGCATCCTGTCTCCTTCACTATGTGCCACGAGTACCTTGTCGGGACGATTCCTATCATCACCATGACGGGGTCGAAGCTCACATTGGTGATGAAGCCTACGGCAAGAGCGTTGTTCCTTCCGTCTTTATCTCTGCATGATACTATAGTCGACGGATGCGGATTCACCGTCACACGGGGTGTCTTTACAAGTTTCTTCATTTATCTTCTCCGTCCCCTGTTCTACATCCGTCCTCTCCGTCAGAGGAGACTGCATTCTTTACCTTTCCGAGGAGCACGGGAGAAAGAAGCGACGAGAGGATGAGTGCACACACTCCTCCCGTAAGCTTGGCGGCAAGCATCGCCGGAACCATCCTGCTCTCGACGCCTGCGGCAAACCCCAGATAGTCGCCGAAGGTGAAGCCCGCAGAGACTACGAATGCGGCATTGAGGAGCTTCCCCTTCCCGTCCATCGAGGAGTAGGAAGCGAACATCGGAATCGCATTGGCTGCGGTTGTGAGAAGCCCCAGCGACGAGGAGGTGTTTATCCCGAGTTTTCTCCCGAGCGCATCAAAGAGCCTTCCGCACCTCTTTCCGAGCCACTTCATTGCGGGGAATGCTCCGGAGAGCACAAGCGCAATCTTTCCGCATAAGAGAAGCCCTTCGTCCAGTCCCGTAAGGCCATCCTCTCCCCGTTCGACCATCACCGAGAAGATGGGGAAGGTTATTCCCGTAACCTCCTCGAAGGCCGCAACGGCTGTGAGAGCGGTGATGAGTGCAGTAACGAGAGCACCGAATACGGAAAACACCTTCACGGTCGGCCCGGGCTTCAAAAAGAGAAATAAAGATACGAAAACAGCGAGAATGAAGGCGGGAAGCGTATTCAGAAGAATGCCTGAAAAGGTGAGAGAAAAGCCGGTGAGCATCATGACGCATCCTCCCGCGATGCACGCAAAAGGTACCGTTACAAGACCGCAGAGCAGCCCCGATGCAAAGATCCGTCTGTCTTCCTTTTCTATCACAGAGAGTGCGACGGGAATTACGAAGACCCATACCTGGCCGATTGTTCCGGCAAGAACAAGTCCACCGAAGTTGCCCAGTGCCTCATCTGATGCCATCTCCATGGAGAGTGCATAGCCTCCCATGTCGGAAGAGAGGAATATTCCTATCAGTGTGCTGCCGTCGATTCCGGTGAGGGACGATATTCTCCCGGCAACAGGCGAAAGAACGGAGGCTAGAAAAGGCGACGATGCATATACGGCGGCAACAGAAAGGGCGAGCGGCCCCATCGCCCCGAAGCCCTCCGTGAAGTCCTTTCCCAGACCGTTTCTGTCCCCCCTTATGTGATCAACCGCCCCGAGAAGCGAAAAGACCATCAGGAATATAAGAATGATGCGGTCAGCACTCAAAGACGACAGAAAAGCCAGAGAAGCATCCATGTTTCCTCCTTTTACGGCGTGAAAATAATGCCCGGAACTTCCGGGCAGAGAGAAGATCAGCGTTCTTCCCTTATTTCTTTATTATCTCGTTAACGACGGAGACGACGTTCTTCTTTCCGTTCCCGTGTTCGACACCGGAGGAGAAGAGAGCGTAGAGTGCGTCTCCTACGGGGGTATCGACACCGCTTTCGTTGATGGCGCGCCTCAGGGTATTGACTGCGGTCGTCTCGATTGCGAGAGTACACTCCGATGCATCCTTGAATGAGCCGTTGTAGTCCTTCAGTTCCTTTTTGAAAGCTCTGAGATTTCCTTCGAACATCAGGGGAAGGAAGGTACGGATCTGATCGATGAAAGTGTCGAGATCGCAGCCCATCCTGAGACAGAACGAAGCAGCTTCGAGCAAGCTCCCGATGGCGCCGAAATGGACATTGCAGACACCCGTGTCAGTGACGGAAGCGAGGATTATATTGTCTCCGAGATAGCTCATGCGTCCGAATGCGGAGAAGAACGGTTCCGACAGAGCGTCGTAGACTTCCCTGCTTCCGGCATATACGAGGCCGCCTGTTTCCGTTGCGATGTCTCCGGGGTAGCACATGATTTTCGCGTCGAGGTACTTCATGCCCTTCTCAAGTGCGATTGATGCCATGTCCCTGACTTCCTCGGCTGTGCTCGTCGTCGTGTCGATAAGCATTCTTCCCTCGAGCTTTTCCTTTGTGCATGCCTTCAGCACAGACGATGCAATGCCGTGATGGGGCAGATTCAGAAGAACCGCGTCGGTGTATTCCGCATCCGTAAGCGTCTTATAGTACTTCGCGCCCTTCTCCACGAAAGGAGCAGCAGCATCTCCGTTGAGATCCACGATGACGGGTTTCACGCCCTTCATCATCAATGCATTTATGAGCCTCGAACCCATGACTCCGCAGCCTACAACCGTAATGGTCTTCATCTTTGCCTCCAGATGACAATATGTCATTTTCTTCAATGATAATGTCTGAAATGACGGTATATCTATCAAAAGAGTACCAGTATATAGTAAAATCGTACCAATGAACGGAAAAGAGAAAGACAAGTCAATACTCCCCGTGGACAGCAACCTCCGCGAGATTGTCGCCTACCCCGACCCGTCGTTTCCCCTCGAAATCTGGGACGCCGACATGCGGGACTACCTCAACACCGCACTCCCGCTGCACTGGCACAGCGAAGCAGAGTATGCCGTGATAGTGACGGGACACATGATCTACGGCTTCAGGGAGCACGAAGTCGAACTGGGCCCCGGGGATATACTCTTCGTCAGACCCGACGTCATGCACTACACGCGGCAGAAGAACGAAAGCGACAGCTCGGAAATGTACACGATAGCCTTTCCTCTCACGCTGCTCTCTTCCCCTGAGAGTCCGCTATGGAGAAAGTACATTCTTCCCATCCTCCGGACGGACTTCCTCTCCCTGAAGATAGAGGGAGACACCGCTGACGGTATTGAAGTGAAGCTGATTCTCGAGAGAATCCACTCTCTGAAGGACAAACTCGAAGAGAACTCACTCGAAGCCATGAGTCTCCTCTACAGTCTCTGGAAAAAGACTCTTGAATGCATCAGGGCTTCGCGAATACAGCATCCGGAAACGAAGAACAGCGACAGAACAGGAGAAGACGAGAGCCTCAGGCGGGCACTGGGGGTCATTCACAGCCGCTACAGCGAGAAACTCACAGTCGACGACATAGCAGAAGGAGCGTACATAAGCCGCAACTCCTGCTTCAGATACTTCCGCTCGGCTTTCAACCGCACACCTCTTGACGTTCTCAACGAATACCGGCTCTCGGTGGCGGTATCTCTTCTCAAAGGCGACGAGACAATAACGAAGATTGCATCCTCATGCGGATTCGGCTCCTCAAGCTACTTCACACGCTTCTTCCGCCTGAAGTACGGAATGCCACCGCAGAAATACAGGGAGAATCTCAAATCCGGATTATGAATCAGCAGAAAGAACCCGGGCAAACGCCTTTGCTGTCCGGATGTCACTGTCTTTGAAATGATTGCCCTCATTCCACTCGAGAACGCAGTTTCTGCCCTGAGCGAGGAGTATGTCACGGCACTCTGTTATGCACCTCCCGACTTCCCTCATCACGGGATTCCTCGTCTTCTCCTCCCTGTCCCCGAGACTCAGATAGACATCCGTAGCCTTCATTTCATGCCCCGGGAGATACTCCGTGAAACCGGGGAACCATACCGATGGGGAAGCTGCAGCGACAGCGGAGAAGACATCGGTCTCCGCTCCCGCCCAGAGAGCGAACAGGGCAGCCAGCGAATAGCCCCCGATGCAGTATTTCCGTCCGTCCCCCTTCTCCACTGAGTTCGTGAGAATGAAGGAAAGCGTATCTTCAGCCTTCCCTCCGAACGGGATACTGCCGAAGACGGGAGGAGCCGGCCACGGGGAGAGGTCGCTGTTCCAGTCGTCGGTTTCAACAGCAAGCAGGAGAAATCTTTTTCCCGATAGAGTCTTTATCTTATCAATCTCGCTGTCCATTCCTTCAAGGTCATGGCTGTCCACGGGCTGTATAAGAACGATGGAAGCGTCTTCGTCGCCGTAGCGGTGGATAATCATATTATCCCCTCGTATGCCGGGAGGATATTCTTCGCGTAGAGCCACCGCTGATAGGTCTTTTCCACGATGTTGTCCAGAGTGAGGTTCTTCATGTTGACTCTGTCGTATTCGTCCATGGCTGAGATGAACGGCCTCAGGAAGAGCTTCAGGTTCTTACCCGTCTCCTTCTGTGCACGGTCTTTGATTGAAAACGGGGAAAGAAGCGTGGAGAACGGGAAGCCGTAGCCCTTGAGCCAGTCGTAGTTGTCACGCCACTTCGAGACACCGAGCTTTCCGAGGAGTCGGTAAAGATACTCCTCGTCGCCCTTATATACGACACCGCCGTCCCTGTCGCTGTTGTAGAGCTGGATCATGTTGAGTCTGTCAGTGTCGTCTTCCGTCAGTACTATTCCATCCTCCTTGCCTTTCAGACTGTATATGCAGGAGTCATAGAGACAGAGAGCGAGAGACGGGGTGACGGGCATGACGATGAATGCGCCCTTGTACTGGAAGAGCTTATGGTCATACCGTGTCTTCAGATAGCGTTTCTCGAAATAGGGATTGAGCACGTTGACGGGACTTGCTCCGACAATGAAACTCTTCCCTTCCGGAGCATGAAGCAGTACCGGCCTCAGGTCGAAGAGGTGCATTGCAAGCTCCGAGTTATCGAAGAGGACCTTCTCGACAAGGAACCCCGTTGAAAGATCGAAGTCATCCTCATCAAGGAAGAAATCGTCTCCTCTGTGGCCGTTGAGCCACTCCAGCGCTTCCTTATCCTGATAATGCGCATAGTCGAGCTTGTGATAGAGAGGAGTTCTCATGTACTGGAAGAGCACCGCCTCCCTTCCCGCGACGCTCTCGCTTCTGAGAAAGCCTGCGTTTCCGCTCCTGAGAGAGGACAGCGTCAGCTTCATGTATCTTTCGAGCCTCGTCACGTCTTCCTTCTGAGGAACCGAGGGGTAGTCGAAGTAGTAGATGTCGTCCAGAGGACAGTTCTTCCGGCTCATGTTTCCCGACGGATTGCACCAGTCGACTCTCTCCCCGTCGTCGGACCACGAGGAGAGTAAGTCTCTCGATACGTAATGGTATCTTTCTCTATCTGCCATATATTCTCCCTTATCAACGCAGAAAACTGATTCGCTGATCTAATCAACATCAAGCATGCTGCAGACTTTATCAAATCTCTTCAGAAATCCTTCTTTGTCGAAGAAACATGAATCCGGATTCTTCAGAATCCCGGTATCATACTGCATGAAGTCATAATCGAAATCCCTTATCCTCATTTCCGTTTCGAAGGCACGGGCTCTGATGCCGAGGAAGGAGAAGGAAGGATTAGCGTCCGGGGAAAGGGAATCTGAAGTATCTGATGTACCGTCCGTGATAACCACGGTATTGCTTCTCTGGAATATACAGCTGTTGAGGGACCTCACATCCTCCTCATTCAGCTCCACCGTTCCGTCTTTCTGCCGCACCTTATAGGAATAGCTGTCATAGAGACAGAGTGCACGGTGCGGAGTAAGCGGGAGGATGAAGAAGGTACCCCAGCTCTGGAATCTGGAATCAGTGAAGCCAAGTGTATCGGGATTGACGAGGTTTCCGAGATGAAGAGGATTATCGCCGAGTACGAACTCTGCCGTGTCCGGTGACGAGAGAGTAACACACTCCAAATCCAGGACATACATGCAGTTGAATTCCTTGAACTTCGCGAGGTTCTCCAGAAGAGATGCTGTCCTCTTCTTCTTCCTGAAATCCCTCCAAAGGGATTCGAAGACCGCAGATTTTCCGGCATCAACTCTGACCCCGTTTATGCGGGCATAGTAATCGGCAATACCGTCCCCGTCGGGAACACACTGATACATGAAGAAGACAAGCTGAGCAGCCATCAGTCTCGTCTCTATGGTGTCATGGCAGATTCCTTTCCCTGAATTTTCAATGAAGGAAAGAACATCGCTGAAGGTCATCCAGCTTTCAAGTTCATCTTCCGGACGGTCAAGGATGATGTTTTCCGTAAAAATATCCTCAACTGCGGCCGTGTGTACTGTGCCATCTCCTTTCGAAAGGTATCTGACTGTTTTTCCGTCAACCGACCACGCACGGGTAATCTCACGCGGTATATAACGATGAGTATATATTCTGTCTTCTGCCATAGTCTTTCTCCTTTTAATCCGTCACATCCGGCGGATGATGTCTTCTTTCTGGGGCTGTTCCCTCTACTCTAACACATAGCGGCAGCTCATCTGAAGAATCCCTTCTCCCTGAGACGGGAAGCGAACCTCTTCACATACTCCGAATCCGTGACGGGCCATCTGAAGCCGAGGCGGTAGAGAATCTGGAGAGTGAGAGTGTTGTCGAGTGCCGCCGCTCCGTTCTCCACGAGAGTCTCCTCGCCCTTTGAGGAGGCGTAGGTCATGAGGGAACTCACGGCCTCGGAGAGAGAAGGATTCTCAAGAGCAGACGCAACACTCTTCGAGAAGGCATCGTCCTCGACTCCCTTCATGGAAGAATCAATATCCGAAAGGAGGTTTCCCAGGTGTCTCAGATACGGATCCGACGGCATGAAGCAGATGCACTCGTCGGGAGTGGATGAGAGGAGCAGGATGCTCTCCGCCGTCGAGTCGACGGGAGAGAGGTCGGTCTCCTCGTCCATTGCCGAGTAGGGAATCTCTCCGAGAGCGAGGTATGCCCTGAGGAGCTTCATGAAGCCGTTCGAGGAATAGTTGATCTGGAAAAGGCCGTCCGGGAAGCGCGGAGAGAGATTTCCCACTCTCATCACCTTGGCCTTCAGTCCCTTCCCGATCACCGCTTCATATATCTTCCTCTCTGCAATGAACTTCGATTCCACGTACTTGTTGTTCTCCACCGTCTGACCGCCGTAGAGCATGTTCTCCGTAAAGACGAAACGGTTCCCCGCCTTCGACGTGTCTCTGCAGCCTGCTGTGCTTTCGGTGGAGATGTGGACAAGGCGGGCGTCGTTATCGAGTGCCCAGGCGATCAGGTTCCCGACAGAGCCGACGTTGACCTTTTCTATCTCGTCGTCCTTTGCAAAGTGCTTGACGGAGGCAAGACAGTTGAAAACCGTAAGATTCTTCCTCCGGAACGTGGAAAGCGACTCCAGAGAGAGTACGTCGGCATCGAGGATGATGATTCTCTTTCCGACGAGAGGCTCAAGCTCCTCCATCAGGTAATAGTGAAGAAGCTCCTTCAGTCTCTCCTCTCCCTTCTTACCGTCCCTTTCCCTGACGGGAGCATAGACAATGCGCTTTCCGTCTTCGAGAAGGACCTTCAGCATGTGTATTCCGAGGTACCCCGTACATCCCGTAAGGAGGACATCGCCGATGACGTTTCTCCTGCCCTTCCTGAAGGCATCGAGAGTATTACGGGAAAGGAGAGCGTTGATTTCAGTGTAGTCGTAGCCGTCGGCGTCCCTCAATGAGAATTCTCCATCTTTTTCCTTCTCCGTCTCTCTCTTCTCCTCCACCGGTCTCACGGTTTCTGCAAGGGCGTGGGGAGTCGGATGCTCGAAGACATCCTTGTAGACGATTCTGTAGCCCTTTTTTCCAGCCTCCACAACGACCTTCATGGCACTTATCGAGGAGCCTCCGAGAGAGAAGAAATCGTCGTCCCTGCCGACCTTCTCAAGTCCCAGTACTTTTCCGAAGACCTCTGCAAAGTCCTCCTCGGCATCCGTCTCGGGAGCCTCGTACTCCTTCTGTTCGAATACGGGCTGAGGAAGAGCGCGTCTGTCGACCTTCTGGTTGACGGTAAGAGGAATCTTCTCGATCTGCATCGTGACAGCGGGGACCATGTAGGAAGGAAGCTTCGTCTTGATGAAGGAATCAAGAGAGAAGGTATCCACAGGGTTGTCGGACACGATGTACGCACATACGGCCTTTCCTCCTGAAGGAGAATCGAAGGCTGTGACGCATACGTCATTAATACCCTCATACTCCCTTATGACTCTCTCGATTTCCGTGAGTTCGATTCTGAAGCCCCTGACCTTCACCTGACCGTCGCGGCGTCCGACGAAGTCGATGTCGCCGGAGAAAAGGTACCTCACAATGTCTCCCGTACGGTAGAGTCGTTCGTACCCATTCTCCTGAGTGAACGGGTTGGAGACGAATACCTCCCCGGTCTTCTCCGGGCGGTTGAGATAGCCCTTTCCGACCTGGAGGCCCGAGATGCATAATTCCCCTATTCCTCCCGGAGGAAGAATGTGCATGTTCTCATCCACTACATAGAGTTTCGTGTTGTCGACGGCCCTGCCGATCGGCAGGAGGGAGCTTTCCCTCTTCACCCTGTATGCGGTTACGGCCACAGTGCATTCCGTCGGGCCGTAGATATTGTAGAAGTTCAGTCTCTCCGGAGGAGTCAGCGGCGTGAGCTTCTCTCCTCCCACCGAAAGATACTTCAGGCTTTCCGCCTCTGTCATGAGTGCGAACTGGCGTCCGACCTGCGTCGTCATGAAGGCATGCGTAATCGCCTTCACCGAGAAGTACTCGTCGATTGCCCCCAGATCCATTCTGATGTCATCCGGAAGGATGTGCATCTCCGCGCCCGAAAGGAGCGTCGGATAGGTGTCCATCATGCTCGCGTCGAAGCCGAAGGATGCGTATGCCGCAACACGTGAGGAGGAGTCGAGGTGCATCGTCCGCATGTACCAGAGCGTGTAGTTGAGAACGTTCTCCCCCGTGAGCAGGGCTCCTTTGGGCTTTCCGGTCGTTCCGGATGTATAGAGAAGGATGAAGGCATCGTCCTTCCCCGGGCCTTCGGGTACCTCTCCCTTCCCGAGCTTCCTTATCGAATCGGTGAAGAGTACTCCTCCCCTGTAGTCCGGAATCAGGGGCATGAGGGAACGCTCGGCAATCATGTACTTCGCTTCCGAGTCCCCGACCATGAACGTAAGCCTCTCCGAAGGATAAGCGGGGTCGAGGGGCTGGTATGCGGCGCCGCTCTTGAGTATTCCGAGGGCGGCAACCGGCATCCACGGCGAGCGTGTGAGGAGAACGGGGACGGTATCTCCCCGTCCGATTCCCTGATCTCTGAGGTGGGAAGCAATCCTGTCCGAAAGGTCGTCGAGTTCTGCATAACTCAGTCTCGTACGCTTATAGACAACCGCTGTGTTGAGAGGAGTTCTTGCAGTCTGACGTCTGAAGAGCGAGACGACTGTGTCTTCGCTCTTTCTCCTTCTCTCCGTTCTGTTGAACGATTCGATGAGTTCTCTGTCGGCAGGACTGAGACATTCGACATCTCTGAAGGTCTCTTTCTCAATGAGGGATGAGAGAACGGTATCGAGGGAGCGGAGGAAGGAGGAGGTGAAGGAGGAAGTATAGCGGTCGGCGGTATAGGAGAAGGTGTAGACGTACTTACCCTTTTCCTCAGTCACGAGTACGACCATCTTCGCCTTCTCGTTGTCCCTCTCGTAGTTCGTGACCTCGGCCTTCTCGCCCGCAACGGAGTCGAAGACGAATCGGCTTCCCTGGTAGGAGAAGAGGACGTCGGGGGAGACGGAGAACTCCCTGACGATTTCGGAGAAGGGATAGATGTCGTTCTCCATGTTCCCGAGGTACTGTCTTCCCGTCTTCTCCACGGCGTCGGCTGTTCCCTCGTCCGGAGTGAAGGAGAAATACATCGGAACGGTCTTCACGAAGAGCGAGACGCTCCTCTCGAGGCGGGAGTCGTTGCGGCCGTTGTAGACAGTGGCGTAGACGGATTCCTTCGTGCCGTTGTAGCGGCAGAGCGTGTAGCCGAAGGCCGTGTTGAAGAGCACGGTCTCGCTTGTCGAGTGGGTGCGGCACCACTCTTTCACATTATCAGGAGTGAGAGACGATTCAAGTACGGTCTCCCGGAAGGATGCGGAAGTCTTCTCCGGAACATCGGAAGGAGGAAGGAAGGAAGTTTCATCAAGGGATGAGAATATCCTTTCGTAATAGGCTCTTGCCTTTCTGTATCTTCCGCTCTTCTCCGCACTTCTCTCGTCGAGGGCGTACTCGAAGGAGGTGTACGTCTCCATTTCGATTGTCTCTCCCAGATAGGCCTTCTCTATGTCCTCGAGGAATATCACGAACGAGGTGCCGTCGAATATTATGTGGTGAATGTCAATGAAGAGGTAGCTGGCATCAGGAGTGTGAAAGAAGGCTATTCGGTAGAGTTCCTTCTCTGTAAGGCTGAACTTCTGAACGAGCTTTCCCCTCGGAGGAAGGGCATCAACGTCTTCCTCGAATATGCTCACGACTGCCTCGTCCCTCCTTACGGCCCTGATTTCGCCGTCGGCGTTGAAGGAGAATATGGTCTTGAGCGCGGGATGTGCATTGACTGCGGCGACTACGGCATCACGGAGCCTCCCGAGGTCTACCGTATCCGGGAGTCTGAAAACGTAGGGAACGTTGTAGAGAGTGGAGTCTGGAGATGCCATGCATTCTGCAAAGACCGACTCCTGGGAGCGGGTCACGGGATAGAAGACCTCCTTCTTCCTCTCCCCGGAGGGTTTCCCGGCGGCAATGAAAACGGCGAGCTTCCTTACCGTATTGCTGGTTCTGAGGTCGCTTATCTTGAGGGGGACGTTGAATTCACGCTTCACGAACGCCTCGAGCTCCATCACCCCGATACTCGTGAGTCCCGAGTCATAAAGATCCGCCGTCACGCTTATCCTTCCTCCTCCGGTGAGCTTCGACACGAAGAAGGCTATCTTCTCCTCCCTCTCGTTCTGCGCCGCCTCATAATCCTCCGTCTTCCTTTCGGGCTTCGGAAGAGCCCTTCTGTTGACCTTCTGATTGGGAGTGAGGGGAATCGAGTCTATCTGCATCGTGACTTCGGGAACCATGTAGTCGGGCTTACGCTCCCTTATGAAGGCATTGAGAGCCTCGATATCCACTTTCCCGTCGGATACGACGTAGGCTGCGACGTACTTTCCGCCGCCTTCGTTCTCGAAGGCCGCGACAGTCGCGTCCTTTATCCCCGGGTAATCCCTGATCACCTTCTCGACTTCGCTGAGTTCTATTCTGAATCCCCTTACCTTCACCTGACTGTCACGGCGTCCGATGAATTCGACGTTGCCGTCATCAAGAAAGCGCACTATGTCTCCGGTGCGGTAGAGGATGGAGTAACCCTCTTCATCCGTGAAGGGATTGGGTATGAATGCTTCCCTTGTCCTGTCATCCCGTCTGTAATAGCCCCTGCCGACCTGGAGGCCTGCAATGCAGAGCTCCCCCGCTTCTCCTATCGGAAGGGGTCTGAGAGCGCTGTCGACGACATAGAGCTTCACGTTTCCGAGGGCCTTTCCTATCGGAAGGAGGGCGCTGTCGCTGGTAACCGTGTAGGCGGTGACCGCCACCGTGCATTCCGTCGGTCCGTAGAGATTCAGTATCCGGATTCCCTTCGGGGGAAGAAGCGGAGTCAGCTTCTCGCCGCCGAGAGAAAGGTGCCTGAGGCTCTTTGAAGTCGTGAAGAGTGCGAACTGGCGCCCCACCTGCGTCGTCATGAAGGCATGGGTTATCTCGTTGACGGCGAAGTATTCGTCGAGGGCTAAAAGGTCCGGTCTTATCTCATCGGGAAGTATATGGAGTTCCCCTCCCGCAATGAGAGTGGGATAGGTATCCATCATGTTGGCGTCGAAACCGAAGGAAGCGTAGGCTGCAGAGCGGCTCTCCGTGTCGAGTGAGACGAGACGGATATAGTTGAGAGTGTAGTTAACCACATTGAGGTGGCTCAGCATCGCTCCCTTGGGTGTTCCCGTTGTACCTGATGTGTAAAGAAGGATGAAGGTATCGTCCGGCTCGGGCTCTGGAGGAAGATCTCCCTTTTGGAGAGAGGGTATTTCATCCGTTGTCAGGACATCACCTTTGAAATCCGGAATAAGGGAAAGAAGATTCTTCTCCGCAATGATGAGCTTTGCTTCCGAATCGGAGACCATGAATGAAAGTCTCTCTTCGGGATAGTTCGGGTCCAGCGGCTGATATGCGGCTCCCGCCTTGATTACCCCCAGGGCCGTGACGGGCATCCACTCCGAACGTGAAATGAGAATGGGAACGAAGTCGCCCTTCCCCACACCATTTTTCACGAGGTATGACGCTATTCTGTCCGATATCTCATCAACATCTTTATAAGTCAGCTTCCTTTCCCCGAAGACGACAGCCGTCCTTTCGCGGTTCTTTTCCGCACTTTCCCTGAAGAGCCTTACGACTGTCGGAACGGGAGGAAGAGAAGACGATGTGTTGTTGAAGGACTCCACAAGAGCTCTGTCCTCATCACTCTGAAGAGCAATGTCCCTGAGGTATTTCTCCTTTTCGAGTCCTCTTACGACATTTCTGAAAAGAGAGAGAAAACGCTTCATGTCTCCGCTGCTGTAGATGGAGGAACGGTAGCAGAGGGAAGCCTTTCCGCCGTCGACGGAGAGGGCGATGTTCCCCCTCTCTCCGGAGTTCTCTCTCCCGTACGAGAAGATGACATCATCCCTGATTCCCGTTTCCTCACTGACCCTGTCAAACGAAAGGCCGGAGTGCGAGACATCCTCATCGAACTCCCTTCCTGTACCTTCAAGATATTCGGAAACGGAAAGGGAGTCGTCGATTACCACATGATGCGGCACAAAAGATGACGTGACGAAAAGACTTTCCTTCTGAGCCGTAGCCTTCGAGAGCGCATATGCGAATGCGGCCTTGAGAGTGTTCTCGGAGTCTGAAGAGGAATCGAGGTCGATACTGACTGTATCCCGTCTGTCTGTAACCTCGTTGTCGGGGAAATCGACAATCAGATTCGAGTCTGTCTCGAGCCCGGAAAGTTTGTTGATGAAATATTCGCTGTCACTGTTCGTCTTCGCCATTACCGTCCTCCTCGCAAATGGCAATAAGGTATCTGTCCTTCTCCATTGTACTCGTTTTCCACACTCTTCCGGAAAAAATCTGCGTCCGGGCTGTTCCGTTTCCGTCGAAGGAAAGAGAGAGATTCCTCATTTCATCCGCGCTTCCTCCCTTTGCCTTTATGATGCTTTCCTTGACTGTCCAGAGTCTCGTGAATGCATAATCCCTGTTCTCTGATGATTTAACCCGATTCATTTCATCATCCGTGAAGACAAGAGAAGCGGTATCTTCATCGAAGGGCCTTATGTATTCGATGTCGCAGCCGACCTCCCTGTCGGAGAAGACTGCAAGCGCCATCTCTCCCGAGTGTGATAAGTTGAAGTGAACGGATGGATAATCCCCGAGATAAGGCTTACCCGACTCTCCGAAGGTAAATCCCGCGTCCTTCTCAGCGAGGCCGTATTTCTTCAGCCCCCTTTCGAGTAGAACGCCCGCAGCAAGAGAGAGTCTTCTGTCCCTGTCCTGAATGAACTGCCCGGCCTTTCTCCGTCTGAATGGAGAAAGAGAGGAGATATCCTCCTCTGTGAGCTCCCGTGTGTTCATAAGATAGATTTCCGTCATCTCAGTCCATCCGCAACTCTATAAGCTTACAATGCCTGCGGATGACCTTCAACATGAAAAACAGAGCAGAAGAATCAGAGGCACATCGTCATATAGAAGGGAATGAATATGACGTTTCCCTCCTTCTTCAGGTCCTTCGAATAGATGACGTAGCGTCTGTTGTCGACACGTGAGGAATACTTCTCCGAGAATACATCAAGTGACTTGTGAGTTGAATAGGTTGAAGACTTCGCCTCTATCGGAATAACCTTCTTTCCCGAGGGAAGGAGGAAGTCTATCTCATAGTGATCGAACATATAGAAATAGAGGTCGTGGCCGCTTGTTTTAAGGGCCTGGGCCACAGCATTTTCGATGACCATTCCTATGTTGAGAGATATCTTGTCCGTAATGAGGGCGGTATATATGGAGTCATTGATCGGCTTCTCGGAGGAACGGAATATCTGGGAAACGAGAAGACCTGTATCTGCCATGTATATCTTCTGTCTCGTGAAATCCTTCGTCAGAGCAGGGGCAAAACCCGGATCCATGACTGAAGAGGCTATATTCACAATCATCGACTCCCCTATTGCGTCGAAGGAGGAATAAGCCCTTTTCATTCTCGCATTCTCTCCTATGGCAACCGTTCTGAAGAGACGGGAGGAAGACGACAGCTCTGACGGAACGGCCCTGAGGATGAGTGACGTCGAAAGATGATGGATGTCGTCAAGCTTCTTCAGGTCCTCTTCATAGAGAGTGAGAATATCCCTCTTGATCATATCGACACTCCGGTAGTCGTTGGTCTCAAGAAACTCATTGACGGCTTCCGGCATCCCCCCGACAGCAAGATATGTTCTGAACTTTCTGAGGATATTCCTGTGTGCCGTATCTCCAAACGGCCGGAGAGTGGAATAGTTCTCCCTGATTCCCTCTGCCGTAATCTCGTCTCCGCATGCCCAGAGGAATTCCTCAAAGTCCATCGGATACATGTTAATCGCCCTTTCCTCACTCGGAATAAGAATGTTCTCGACGTTATGCCTCAGGGAAATAAGGGAACCCGTTTCGATGAAATGATAGCGGCCGTCGAGAACGAGCTGCTTGATTGACTCCCGAGCCGTCGGAAAGCGCTGGACTTCGTCGAATATGATGAGGCTTTCGCCTTCATAGAGTCTTACACCGTAGAGAAGCGAAAGATTACGGAAGAATTCATCGAGGGAGGATATATCCTCGAAGAGACCTTCAACCTTTTTTCTGTCGGACTGGAAGTTGATCAGAATATACGATCTGTATTCCCTTCTGGCGAATTCTTCGACTATCGTCGACTTCCCGATTCTCCTTGCGCCCTGAATAAGAAGCGCCCGTCTTTTCGCCCAGTTTTTCTTCCAGTCAAGCAAATCTGTATAAATCTTTCTCTTGAATATCATTACAAAAATGATGTCACATGATTGACAGTTTGTAAACGAGAAAAAGTCACATATTTCATATTTTTAAAACCTGATTTTATCACACAATCGACAATTTCAAAATGCCGTTTTGTCGCATATTTGACAATTTCAGTTTTTATTTTCTCGCATATTAAAGAATTACTTCTTAGTATTAACTTTTGGTTAGTATTTTATATTCCTATAATGGAATCTTACTTAACAGATTTATATTACTTTTCAGCAAAGTTCAGCCGTTTTTTCACGAAGATTTTCATTTCTCCTTCTAGGGAGAGTATCGGGAAAGTTCATGTACTGAGGGCGTCACTGAATCCGATGTTCCAGTCTTTGAAGATGCCTTCAAACGTTCCCTTCACATATAAGCCGGCAGTCGCACCCGTGAATCTCTTGCCCTTCCTGAGGCCTTCGCTTGAAAGATATGAGGTGTCTTCAAGGATGAAGGAATGCTCTCCCGAGGAGAAAGTGCGCTTCGTGCCGTCTGCGGAGACCGAGAGGGATATTGACTCTTCTTCGCCCTCAAGCGGTACAGCTTCATCGGTAATGAAGGCGTTGTCCTTCCAGGCTCTGAGGATGAGACACTTTCTTCCGTCCTTCATGCCGACACCGAACTCGATGAACGAGTTCTCGTCGTAGTAGCAGCAGAGCCCCATGCTCTCGCCGTCTTTGAAAACCGGTATTACGACTTCCGTCCGGGCGCTGAATACGAACTCCTGCTGTCTTTCCACGAGGATGCTGTGGCATTCCTTCTCGTTGAGGTCGAAGCCTTTTCCGATTATGTGGAGTTCTCCGTCCTTTTCGAATACCGTGCCGGGGACATAAGAGCGGACGCTCATCCATTCCCGCTGATGCCAGTACGGGAATACCCTTCTTATATCGAAGGAAGTCGTACTCTTTGTATCTTCGGGTATTCTTCCGATATGTGAGGGACCACGCCCCCTGTTCACAAGCGGCCAGCCGTCGGGAGTCCACTCCATTCTGTCGAGGCACGTCTCGCGTCCCGTAAAGCCCCAGCCGTCGGGACTTTTTCTGAGTGTCAGATAAACAATGTACCAGTCCCCGCTTGGAGTTGAGACGGGCATACCGTGACCGCAGCACTGGAGCAGAGCCTCCCCGTCATTCTGTCTCACAACAGGATTCCAGGGACATCGCTCGTAGACGCCCGTGATTTCCCTCGAGCGTGCAACCGTTACTCTGTGGCCCTCTCCCGTACCGCCTTCCGCGAGGAAGAGATAATACCAGCCGTCCTTCTTCACTATATGAGGCCCCTCGGGATTCTTCTTCGAGTCTCCGTACCAGAGAAGCTTCGGCTGTGTCAGCTTCCGTCTGCAGTCGGAGGAGAGCTCGAAGATACGCGCTCCCCTGTTGATGAGCATGTATTTTCTGCCGTCATCATCATGAAAAATCGAGGAGTCGATTCCGTCTTCGTGAATCCACCAGGGCTTATCGTAAGGGCCCTCGGGACGTGTGGAGGAAGTCACCATCTGGATACGTTTCTCCTCCTCTCCCTCATTGCATCTGAGCGTTGCCGTTATGTAGAATCTGCCGTCCGCGTACGAGATATCGGGAGCCCAGTAGCCTCTGCCGCCGTCCTTGTCCGATATTCCCGTCCATTCGGGATTCGTTATCGCATAGCCGATGATCTTCCAGTGAACGAGGTCCGTCGAATGAGATACGGGAATACAGGGAAACATGTGGAAAGTGGAGTTCACCATGTAGTAGTCGTTTCCGACACGTATACACGAGGGATCGGGAAAGAAGCCGCGCTGTACGGGATTATGGTAGCTCTCCTCATACCTGAATCCGGTAACGGATGCGTAGTAATCAAGGATTTCCGTTCTTCCGAAGCGGAATGCTTCATCGTACGAAGTAACACCTTTTCTGTTACCCCTGAGGGGACTGAAACCTCCCCTCTCGACAAGGTATTTTGCACAGTCAGCACTTTCGGCACGCGAAGCATAGAAGAGAACGTCGTTTCCGTCTTCGTCGTGTTCGACGAAGTTCGTTCCCGTCTCCTCCATTATTCTCATGAGCTCTTTTATATCGCCTCTTCCGGCAGTGGCGAATACCTCATCCCTGCTGACGGGAGAACTGTTTATCATGGCTTCCTCCTTTTCCTAGTTCACGTGAGACAGAAGAAAATCATAGGCTTTCTTCCCGTGAATCTCATGGCCGCTGGGAAAAGCGTCGACAACGAAGTCTTCGTTTTTCCCCCACCTGAGGTATGCTTCCCGCACTGTCTTTTCCGCTTCGAGAGCACTCGCCTGAGGGAATATCCTGTCCTTCTTTCCCGTTTCCCAGAGCATGGGAACTGGAGCGACGGAAGAGAGAAGAGACGGAAGAGTGAAGCTTTCGAGCATTCCCGGAACGTAGTTGCAGGAGCAGTGACGCACCCGGAGGATGCTGTCCTCCCAGCATCCGGCGTAGCCCGAAATCACGACAGACGAGAGATTATCGCCTTCGAGAGCGGAGAGGAACGACACAACAGTTCCTCCTCCGGAGATTCCCATAAGGGAAATCTTCAGTCCGGGATGAAGACGCTCAATCATTCTCATGACCGCTCTTCCCTGCATTACTCTCATCCCCGGGAGCGTCCTTCCCGATGCCGGGAGCAGAGACGATAGACGTTCGCAGCTCGAGAGTTTATTCTCTTTTATGTCCTCGGAAAGTTTCAGTGACCCGATTCCGAGGAGCTCGGGGCAGTAGACGATAAAGCCCCGCCTGGCAAGTTCAAGAGGAAAGTCATGCATGTAGGAATCCGCCCCCTCTCCACCGAGGATATTCATGATTCCCTTTCCGTGTCCCACGAATGCAATCACCGCCCCCTTCACCTCATCCGGTTCAAGGACGTAACACGGACACTCAAGACCGCATAAGGAATACCACTGGTAGGAGAGCATTACAGAGCCGTAAGGAAAGAGAGGAACCTTTTCGAGTATCTTCCACTCAGCATCGTCATCGACGGCAAGAATACGCTTCACTTCCTTCGAGAGATCTTTCTTCCATTCGGAAAAATCCCTCTCTCCATTGAAGCAGTCCTCGACGCGGAACTCCGGCTTTATGTTTTCATAGAGTCTTTTGAGAAATGCGTCTACTCCGTTACCCTCTTCCTTTTTCATTCCCGTTCCTCCTCCGAAGAAAAAAATGGAGACAGACCACTTACGCCCGTCTCCAATTCTCCTTTTTATGCTCTTTCGACCGTACCGATGGGTTCGACACCGAGGTCGAGTGCGACGTCGTTGACCATCTTGAGGTTCTCGGGAAGAACATCCACGAGTCCGCTCCCGGCACTCTTCTTGTACGCATTGTCCTCGATTTCGCCCGGCATCAGAATACCCTTCGAGTTCTTTGCAAGCTTTGATGCCTTGAGCTCCTTGATTCTTGCGTCGACATCGTTGTAGTACTTCTCCCTGTCGTTGAATGCGTCGATATCGAGGGCGATCATCATGAGAGCCGGGCCTTCGCTGTTGTCCTTGGCCCTGTCGCCGGTTCCGCCGCCGAAGAGAACACCTGCAAGTATGTCGACCATAACAGCCATACCCCAGCCCTTGTAGCCCGCCATCGGGGAAACCGTGTAGTATTCGCTCATCTTCGTTGTCGGCATTCCCTCTCTGTCGAGAGCCCAGCCTGCGGGGAGTTCCTCAACGCCCTGTCTCTTCATATTCGAGACCTTTCCGTTCGCAACGACTGTCATTGCCATGTCGAGTACGGGGGAAACCTCGTTTCTCGCGGGAGCTGCAACTGCGATGGGGTTGTTGCCGATGACCTTCTCGCAGCCGCCCCAGGGAGCCATTGTGGAGTCACCCGTTCCGAGTGTCGTTCCGATGAGGCCTTCCTTCTGAGCCATCTGAGAGTAGTATGCAAGAGCTCCGAAGTGGTTCGCGCCCTTGACGCATACGACGCCGACACCGTGCTCCTTCGCCTTCCTGATTGCATTCTCCATTGCCCTGTAGCCGAGAATCTGGCCAGAGGAGTGGTTGCCGTCCCAGACTGCGACTGTACCGTTGTCCCTGAGGACCTTTATCTCCGCATTCGGTCTCATCTTTCCTTCCTTTATGAGACGTACGTAGCGTGCCGTGCAGAGAATGCCGTGAGAGTGAACTCCTCTCTGGTCGGCCTCTACGACCATGTCCGCAATGAGAGCGGCTTCGTCAGCGTTGACACCGACCTTCATGAAGATGGAGGTGATCTTATCCTTTGCTTCCTTTACATTGATTGTTACCATTTCTGACTCCTGTATATTTATCTTTCTATTTTTATCGTTCTGCCCTTGCTGTGCTGGATTGCGTTGACGATGCTCACCGCTGCGAGTCCCGTATGACAGTCCGCAATGAAGGGCGTGTTCTCACTGAGGGAGCGGTAGAACTCGTTGATGAGAAGGCCGTGGCTGACGCCCCACTCGGACTTCTCTCCCGTGAGTACCTCGGCGGGATGGAAGATGGTGTTGCCGTCCTCCTCGACTATCGTGAGACCCGACTGTCGGATTGTCATCACAGCCTTCTCGAGCCTCAGCTCGACGTCGCAGACCTTGCTTCCGAGATAGCAGTTCGTGCAGAATGCGACGACTTCGGCCCCGCACTTCAGCTTCATGAGGGCCATGGCGGTATCTTCAACCTCGTAGTCGGTCGTATCTCTCAGGTGTCCGTCGAAGCCCGAGAGGCTCTCGACTCCGCCCGTGAGGTAGTCGACAAGGTCGAGTGTGTGAATTGACTGGTTGATTATGCATCCGCCGCCTTCTCCGTCGTAGCGTCCTCTCCAGGGAGACTCGGAGTAGTACTTTCCGTTGCGGTACCATGTAACGAGTGCCATGCCGCTGAGGATTTTCCCGTACTTTCCGCTCTCTAGAATCGCCTTCGCTTCGACTGTTGCCTTGTTGAGTCTGTTCTGGAAGCAGACACCGAGCATCTTTCCAGTCTCCTCGCTCTTTTTGATCATCTGCTTCGCTTCGTTGACCGTGATTGCAAGAGGCTTTTCCGAGAAGACGTTGAAGCCGTGGTCGAGAAGATCCATGACAATCTGCGGATGGGTATTGTGGGGAGTGATGACGTGTACGACATCGATGTCCTTTCCGTAAAGGTCACGGTAGTCCGTGAGAGGCTTTCCGCCGTAAGTCTCGGAAAAGGCCTCAGCCCTCTCCGGGACTATGTCAACGCAGTATTCAAGCGTTGTGTATCTGTTGTTCATGAGCGCCTTTCCGTGATTGCGGGAAACGGCACCGCATCCTATTACTGCTGTCCTGAACATTATTCAGTTCTCCTTTGAAACCGAGGATTTGTACTGGCCGGGCGTTATGCCTTCGACACTCTTGAAGACTCTGAGGAAGGTTCTGAGGCTTCCGAAGCCGCAGAGTTCCACGACCTCTCCCACCATCTTACCGTCGCCCAGAAGCTCCTTGGCCCTGTCGAGTCTGTAGCCCGTTATGTATTCGGAAATGTTTATTCCGTGGTATTTCTTGAAGACCCTCGAGAGGTACGCTATCGAGATGTCGAAATGGTCCGCAACAGAGGAAACGTTCATCATCGGGTCGCTGTAGTTCTCCGTCACGTACTCCAGCACCTTTCTGTAGATGAGATAGGTCTCGGAGGAGCTGTCAACAAGCGTCTCCTGTATGGCCTTTATGCTGTAGCACGTCGAATCGATTATCTCCTCGACACCGGAGAGCGACTTCTGGAAGTTCTGCGACTGCAGAATCGGGGGGAAGTTTATCTTCGGCACCACCTCCCTGTACCTCTCGTCAAGACCGTTTACGGTGCGGATTATCGTTCCGCTGATCGAGAAGAGCAGGAACCTCAGTGTCTTCGGCGACACACCGTTGGTTCTGTTGCGTTCGATTACCTTCTCCACCACTTCTCTCGCCTTCTCCGCGTCCCCGTCCTTTATCGCCTTCTGTAGCATCATGTTCTCTTCGAGCGTGTACTGGAACGTACTGCGTCCCGTCGACTGCGAGAGCGTCTGATACGACAGGAACATCAGTTCATGGTCCTTCTCGTACTCGCTGACGATTATCGCCTCCATGTAGCCGTCCCTTACGGCTCCGAGTCCCTCGTGGACATCAGAAAGTGCCAGACTGTCTATTCCGTCCGTCTTCTCCGCTTCCTCCGTGAGGGATGCGATTCTCTTTCTCTCGCCCTCACTGACGTTGATGATGAACGCTTCTCCGTACTCCGACTGGAAGGGAAGAACCAGAGATGACGGAAGAAGGGATGAAAGCACTTCTACCTTTCCCCTGAGAATCACGACCGCAAACGAGAGTGATATGAGCTCCACTCCCAGTGACGAAAGCACCTCCTTCGTCACCGTGGAGTCTCCGTTCACGAGTTTATGGAGCGCGCTTTCCGTCAGCGATGTCTTCTGACGCGAGATGACGTCGGTGAGCTCTCTCGTCTCCGCCTTGAGGTCGCTTACCGACGAGACGAACGGCGAATAATCCGTTGCAGTGACCGGAACCTCGTTGACATCCACTCCCGATGCCTTCATGGCCTCGGAGTAGAGAATCCAGTCCTTGCGGACATTCCTGACGGTAAGAACACCGCCGGAAACGGCAGCGAGGAAGAGAACGACGGCGATGAGCTCGATGATGAGATAGTAGGAACGGAAGTAGTTCTTCCTGTTCATGAGTACCATGCACATCATGTTCTCCGTCTCCTTCTCTCCTACCGAGACAATCACGTCTCCCATTCTTTCCGTAGTACCGTGGCCGAGAGAGGAGAAGAAGCTGTTGTACTTTCCGTCTGTATATTCTCCCGAAAGGCTGTAGACGACAGCATTCTGTTTCCCGCTGTATATGACGACGTCATGGTAGTCGTCGAGAGCGGACGAGAAGAGACTGTCCTTCGAGACGATGACGCCCACACAGAGGGAGTTGGGATTGGAGGACCGGATATACGTCATCGGAAGCAGCAGGAGGATTCTGTTCTCTCCCCCGATGTCGTGGATTGTTACATCAGATAACTCCGCCCTGAGATAATTCCCGACCTCTCCTTCCGTGAGGCCCACGGAGGATGAAGCGAGGGACTCAAGGCTTCCCCACTCCTGATCGGAGATGTACCAGTCATATACGGGGCTGTAGAGAAAGAGTGTCTCCACCGTTCCCGTCGTCTGCTCGAGTCTTCTTATGTCCGTCGTATGATAATACAGCTCCAGGCTCGATATTCCCTCGAGTGACTCCGCCGTTCTCAGTTCGTCGAAATCCGTGTCGACTATCATCTCGGCCTTTATCTCGTTGATTCGTTCGATTACGTCCGAGAACGAACTCTGCACGAGGGAGGCGGTTATCGCATTGGCGTAGGTGACGGAGGAGACGTTTATGCGGAGCGTGACAAGGGCCGTGACGAGCACCAGGAGAAGAGGAATGAAGGTTGCGAGGAGATAACTCAGCGTCCACCTCGTCACCGTCTTCTTCTTAAAGCTCTGTCCCTTCCTTGTCATATCCGTCCCTTAATTTCAATCAGCAGGGGAATGAACCTCCGCACTTCTCCTTCAGCAGCTTCTCGTATTCATCTGCGTCGATGGGTAATTCTACCCAGTTTCCGCCCTTCCATGAAGAGAGGAAGATTGCATTTATTATCTCAAGACTCTTGATTCCGTCCGAGCCCGGAGCGAGAAGAGGCGTTCCCTTCTGGATTGCATCACAGAAGTTCTTGATGATTCCGCAGTGCGAGGTGTATGTTCCCTTGACGGGTATATCGCACTTCCAGATCTCCGGGTGTCCGATTTCTCCCTTGAATCTCTTCTGGAAGTCGTCGGTATCCTCTCTCGTGCGCCAGAATGTGAGGGAGTCGTTCTCGACTACGAGCTTTCCCCTTGTTCCGGAAATCTCGAGTCTGTTCGTACCCGGCTCGTCTGCAATCGTCGTTACGTACGTTCCGATGTGGCCGTCCTCGTACTCCATGAGTGCGTATACGTCGTCCTCGACTTCGATGTTCCTGTATTTGCCGTAGTAGACTTCGGCCTTGACTCTCTTCGGCATGCCGCAGATCCACTGCCAGAGGTCGAGGTTGTGGGGGTTCTGATTCATCAGGAGTCCGCCGCCTTCGCCCTTCCATGTTGCACGCCAGGAGGAGTTGTCATAGTAGGACTGGGGTCTGAACCAGGAGGAGATTAGCCAGTGGCAGTGGAGGATTCTCCCGACTTCCCCGCTCTGCACCAGATCCCTTGCCTTCTGGTAGAGGGGATTGGTTCTCTGGTTGAACATGACGCCGAATACCTTTCCGGACTTCTCCGCAGCTTCGTTCATCTTCTTCACGGCATTCGTGTAGACTCCAGCGGGCTTCTCGCAGAGGTAGTTCAGACCGTGCTCGAGAGCGTAGATGCCGTATACTGGATGATAGTAGTGGGGACACGTCGGAATGACTGCATCCACCTCTCCCGAATCCATGAGAGCCTCCGCTGAGGAGTAGTATTTCACCTTATCGCCGTAGAGGCCCTTCGCCTTCTCTATCTTCTTCCCGTCAATATCCGCAATGGCGGCGAGCACCGCATTGTCGACCTTTCCAGCCGTCAGAGCCGCAGAGTGCTGGCTTCCCATGTGACCGAAACCGATTATTCCTATTCTTACCTTGTCCATGATTAACTCCTGTCGTATTTTCTGAGGACCTCGAGTGCCTTCACCGAGTCCTCTTCCACTTTCTCGCTCTTTCCCTCGATGCTCATCGTGCCGTCGTAGCCCGCCTTCTTCAGAACAGCGAAGAACTCTTCCACCTCGGGGCACATCTCGGTCGGGAACGCCCTCCCCTCCCTGAGCGCGATGTGTGTATGCATCAGAGGCGAACAAGAAATGATCTTCGACATATCCTCACCTTCCTTCCTCATATGGAAGGCGTCTGCGAGGAGTCCCACGTTCTTTTTCGCGACGACAGCCTGGAGAGCAGCGCCCTCGGTGAGAGTGTTGATCATGTTCGTCTCGCTTCTGTTGAGCGTCTCGATTGCGATGTCGATTCCGTACTTTGCTGCGATGTCTGCCGTAAGCTGAGTAACCTTCACGAGAGAGAGGAATCCGTCTGTCCACTTCATGCCTTCGGGAAGCATTCTGCTCTTTCCGCTTCCGAATACGACAAGAGGACAGGAAAGGGCATTCATTCTTCCGAATGCCTTCCTGAGGTATTCGACCATCGCCTTCTCGTCGTAATCCTTTCCGAGGAGTTCCATCGTCTTCGGGTAGAGAAGAGATGCCCTCTCCATCTTGAGGGAAGACGTCTTCATGAGAGCAAGCACATCCTCGAACTCCCCGTCGGAGAATGCTGCTATCTGGTTGAGCTTGCCGTCGATGTAGTCGTAGCCGCAGCCCTCAACCATCTTCACGTTTCTTATATCCGTACAGAGACCGAATCTCATAGCTTCACGACTCCTTCCTTCGTTATTCTTCTCACTCCGTCGGGTGACTTGACTGTAACAATGCCGTTCCCGAGCGAGACTGTCGTATTGTCATCCTTTGCCTTGATGAGTGTCACAGCCGTAAAGGGTGCCTTTCCATTATACTGGAATGTCACCTGGCCCGCAGCTTCACGTACGGGATAGCCGTAGCTTATCCAGCCGCCCTTCGGGTCCTCGCTTCCGCAGAGGAGGTATGAAGTAAATGCAGCATCGCTCTCGAAGTCGACAGTGAAGTCCATACCGTGGCGCGATGTGTAGTCGATGTGCTTTCCGTTGAGTTTCACATCCTTCGTGTTGAAGTTGTACATCAGTCTGAAGTCGTGGTTCTCCTCCCCGACTCCCTCGACATAGTCGACAAGGACTACGGAAGACGACGGAAGAAGTACGAACTTTCTCCTCGGGAAGACGGGATCCGGAAGATATGCGTAGCCGTTGTGACTCAGGTCCATTACCTTGCATCCCGCCTGGTTACCGAAGAAGTGGCATAGCGTTCTGACACCGCGGACTCTGTCGACACCGGGGATTGCTCCCATTTCATGGTCGTCGACGTAGAGCGTGTTGTGAGCAAGCGCGGAGACGAAGTATGCTCTCCAGTCCTTCCAGATTGACGAGCGGTAGATGTAGCGACCCGAGTCGACGAGGATGTCCTCGCCCTTGAGCGTTACCTCGGCATGCATGCTGTCGTTGTGGGAATGTGTGCTCCTCTCACCTCTCTCGAGCTGCGAGGAATGCGTGAGGACGTAGTCGCTGTCCTCCTTCCATCCCGAACGCATCACGTAGATGCCTTCTTCGCTGTACTTGTAATCAGTCTCTTCCGGAGCCTTTCCTTCCTTTCCTGTCGTTGCCATGAAGTTGAAGCATTCGTCTCCGTAGAGCGAATACATCCACTTCATGTACTCCCTGAGCTCGTTGAGGCCCTGCGGGAAGAAGGAGAGGTTCATGCCTTCGTAGAGGGACGTGTCTGCACGCCTCGTCGTGAGGTCCGTTCTGTCGGCGTCCCCGATCATCGGTGTCGACCAGTCGGGCTTTACGAGCGATACGATATAGAGTGCGCTTCTTCGAATGATTTCCCATGCGTAGTCGGGAACGCAGAGTCCGTTCTTCTGACACATGACAAGAGCCTGGCAGAAGGCAATCGATGCAACCTGGTGGTAGATCGGAGTCTTCTCCATGTGAACACCCCTGTCGCTGAAGCAGTACCTGACTTCGTGCATGACACGGCCGTATGCAGTCTTCAGCCATTCTCCCGCTTCCCTGAACTCGGGGAACATGATTGCAATCTGCAGAAGTGCAGATGTCTCCATGCTCAGCCAGTTGGAAGACCTGTCGTGGTTCGAATAGTGTCCCATGAGGAAAAGCGCATGATCCCTTATTCCGAGGAGGAACTCAGCCAGGTCGTCTTCAGTCCAGACGTCGGAATGTCTGAAGATCTCGAAGCACGGAAGCCATGTCGTATATACCCTGATTCCCGTCTCGATTGTTCTCCACGCGGTTCCCGGGAAGGGCTGCTTGGGAACGAAGGTCGTGTCCTTTATGAATTCGTCCGCCGGCCATGCCTCGCAAAACGAGTGAAGCTCGGACAGGAACTCGCGTGTGTACTTCTCGTCCTTTGTAAGAGCATATGCCCTTGCAAGCGGCTGCCAGTAAATAGTACGGAAAAGCGACCAGCTCCATTCGTTGTCACGGCTCGTCTCAGTCGTCGGATTGAACATCCAGTCGATGGGCCCGTTGAACTTGTGGCCGAAGATATCGTGTTCCATCACCTTCTCCGCGTCGGCGATGATCTCGTCGTCGTGAAGCTTCTCTGCGTCTTCGATCGAGAAGAGGTAAACGGGATTCTTTCTGTTTCTGTAGTATTCGATGAGTGTCTTCCCGTCGATTCTTCCCATCTTCTTCAGAGCGGGATTCTCCATGTCGAGAAGAGAAATCAGATTTTCAATATTATTCATTAACAGCCTCTGTAATATGGACAGGACAGCACTCCGCTGCCCTGCCCCTTGAGTTTATGGCTCTCTTATTTAGCCATGTAGTTGTCGTAAGCCTTCTGGTAGATTGCGAGTGCATCCTCGAGGCCGAAAGCCTTGAGCTGTGCCTGGTACTCAGCGAATGTCGTCTCGTTGAGTTCGATGGCACCTGTGATGAACTTCGTCTCCATCTCGTCGGCATATGTCGTGACCTTGTTGATGATGGATGTGATCTCGGAAGTGTACTCACTCGGGATTGTTACAGGCGGCATCATGTACTGGCCGTAGTCTGTCTGAGCCCAGAGCTTGAGAGCCTCGACCTGCTCGTCTACGCTGTAGTACTGCTCGATGTATCTTTCATCCTGAACGAAAGCACCGTTGACTGTACATCTCATGTACTTCGCCATGACGTCATCCTTGTTCTCGAGAACCATCTCGGTATATGTCGGGTAGCCGTCGACCATTGTGTATGTGACACCCTCGATACCGAAGTTGGCAAGCATGTGTCCTTCCTCGCCGTAAGCGTAGTCGAGAAGCTTTGCAGCTGCTTCGACGTTCTTGCAGCTTGTCGTGATTGCAGCAGCGGAAGAGGAACCGGTATCGAAGACACTGTTCATCTTTGCGAACTTGCTGTTTCTGCCCTTGACGGGAGAGAGCGGCTTAGCCGAGCTTACCTCGACGTCGTCACCCATTGTCGTGACTGCAGTTGCGATGAGTGAGCCGGGGTTGTATGCAAGAGCAACCTTTCCCGAGAGGAACATACTGTTCATGCCGTTCTTGTTGACGGACATGTAGTCGTTGTCGAGGAGGCCTTCAGCATAGAGCTTGTGGACATACTCGAGGTAGTCGTATCTTGTGGACTCGAGGTAGCCGTGGTGTACTGTACCGTCCTCGACATACCATGTATCCCAGCTGTCGAATCCGGGTGAGAAGAATCTCGAGATGTGTTCAGCTCTGATGGACATCGGGGTTTCGACAAGTCCGGACTCCTTGACTGCCTTGAGGACTTCGTAGAGTTCTTCCGGTGTCTCGGGTGTCGAATCGAAGCCGAGCTTTTTGAGAATATCCATTCTGTAGATCGGGCCTTCGCTGAAGAGAAGCGGGTTGTCTTCGTAGCTTTCGCCTCTGACGAACGGGAAGCAGTAGTATGTGCCGTCATCAGTCGAGCATTCCTTTGCAATGTCCGGATGCTCTTCAAGGAATTTCGAAATATTCGGGCAGTACTTCTCGAATACGTCGTTGAGCGGGATGATGAAGCCGTCATCGATGGCTGCCTGGGGTCCGCCTACGTATTCAGCCCACTTGTATTCGACGATGTCGGGGAGCTCGGAGGAAACCTGGAGGATTGAGAACTGCTCGCCGAGAATCTTGTTTTCCGAAGAAACGTTCGTGAATTCGATTTCGGTGTTCGTTCTCGCCATGATCTCCTGCCAGTAGGGAAGCTCGGAGAAATCGTTGACGTTCTTGATCTTCGAGCTCATCGGTGCCCAGTATGTGAGCTTTACGGGAGCGTCGGAGGAGGTTGAACTCGACTCACTTGAACCGTTTGCGGCAAGAGGAAGAACAACCATGAGAAGTGCTAGACAAAACAGAAAAGCTTTTTTCATTTTCCATTCTCCTTTTTATTCTTTATTTATTGATATTCAAATCAATTGACCAGTTATCATAGGCATCCTTCAATGCCTTACCAAGACCGGGAAGCGTGTAGTACGTGCTCTCCTTGTCGTCCGTCTTCGCGACAGCGGAAGAAGAAAGGTCCACGACTCCCCTCTTCTGCGCCATCAGAACGGCGTGGGTGTGCTCTTTGGCAGTCTTCAACGTACATACGGGAGTTCTCTTCTCCTCGACGCATCTTACACACTCCCAGAGCTTCTCCATTCTCTCGCCCTTGTCGAGGACTGTATAGTCGAGAGTCCTGCCGTCCTCAAGGTGTCCGGTGAAGCCCCTGTCCGTCTCCTCGACGTACCCGTTTTCGAACTCGTAGGTGCTGAGAGGCCCGAGCTTAACTTCGTCCACTGCGTGGGAAGCGTAGTAGCATAGCTCGACACCGTCTGTTGTCGTGAATTTCAATGCAGCCGTGTCGCAGTTCGTGATTGTGGGCCTCACGCGGATGAGAGAGCCTTCGACAGAAGAACTCCGGGCACTCTCCTCCATCGTCTTTCCGAGGAGAAATACCATATTCTGGTACTGGTGTGCGCATGCGTTCGTGAACGGCGAGTCGTATACGGGCTCCCCGTGGCACATCTCCGCCCCGGCCCACCCCGAGCGCGAGTAATATATGTCGTTACGTCTCATGAGACGGATTGTGCGGAATCTCACGGCCTTTCCGTATACACCGGAGAGGATATCCTTCTTGAGAGCAAGAACATCGTGCGAGAAGCAGAGCTGGTAGCCGACAGCAACAAAGAGGCCGGTGTCTCTGCTCTTCTTCTCCATCTCCTCGATCTGCTCCATTCTGAAGCATACGGGCTTCTCCGTGAGGACATTGCTCCCGTTCCCGAGAGCCGTCATTATGTACGGGTAGTGCGTGTGAATCGGAGACGAGATTATCGTGAGATCGGCTCTGTTCTCCTTGAAGAATTCCTCTGGTGACGGGTAGATCGGGAATCCCTTCTCCACTACGTCGTTATATAAGGGGCTCTTCGAAGCAAACGGATCTGCAATGGCAACGAGTTCGGATCCGAGAACATCACGCGAGAGGTATTCCTTCACGTAGTTCTCGCCGTAGCCTCCCATGCCGCAGAGTAAGACTTTGACTGCCATCTCAGTTCTCCTCGAAACCTTTCTTCAGAATAGCGGGTGCGTCGACGTGAAGCGCCTTCACGGGGCAGACCTGGAAGCAGTATCCGCAGCCGATGCAGTTCTCCGTTTTCTGAGCCTTTCTGTTCTCGACCTTTATGCCCTTGTACCAGCATACGTCCTCGCATCTGCCGCAGCCGATGCACTTATCGGTATCGACCTGTGTGGTGCGGTATGCTTCTCCGAGCATGTTCTGTCTCTTCTTCGTCTTCTCTTCGCTCATGTTGAAGAGTTCGAGAGCTGCGCCCTGAAGCTCCTTTACGCTCCTGTAGCCGTTCCTGTCCATCCAGTCAGAGCATTCTCTCATTACTCTTGCGCATTCCCTGATACCGCCCGAGCATGCGAGAGCACCGAACTGTACCATCTCGGCACCCGCCATGATGTATCTGAGAGCCTGGTCGTAGGAGAAGACACCGCCGCCGGCGTACATCGGAATTGTGATTCCCCTCTTTCTTGCGTCTGCAATCTCGAAGCAGACAAGAGGATTGGCCTGTGTTCCGCCGTAGCCTGCGCCGGGGCGTGTCTGAGTCGTCTTGTAGTCGAGGTCGAAGTAGAATGCCTTCCATCTTGCAGTGGGACCGACAGCGTCGGCACCTGCCGCAACCGCCCTTCTCATTGAGGTGAGGCAGTCGACATCCTCTATTGCAAGCTTGACCATTACGGGAGTTCCCGGAACGGCAGCCTTTATCATCTTCGTGCATGACTCGACAAGCTGGTAGTAGTTGAACTGTCTGTCTGCAGCCGTGGCAACGCCGGGGGTGTTGAAGTGAAGCTCTACGGCGTCAGCGCCTGCAGCGACGACTTCCTTAGCCTCCTTCACCCACTTATCGGCCCAGTCGGGGTACTTCTCGATGTCGTGGTAGTGTCCCACCGATGCCCAGAGCTTTGTCTCGGGATACATCTCCTTTCTGGCCCTTCTCACTTCCTCGCAGTATTCGTCGAGCGAAGCAATCTTGTCCGGGCACTGTCTGCCGACTGCATGGGAGTGGAATGCGGGAAGCCCCTTCCTCACACTCTCGAAGTCGGGGTAGAAGAATCCGCCGCCGCCCATGCCGTGGCCGAAGTTGCGCATTGTTATCGCACCGGGGTGGCACTGTGAGCTCTTTATAACGTTGTCCGCACCGCGTGTCGCCGGGCTTGACGCGATTACGAACGGGTTGATCATGTCGAAACACTCGATATGCATATCTGCCATAGTCAATTCTCTCCTTTGATGAGTTCTCTCAGGACTTCCGCGTCCTCGAGGAACTGTTCTATGCTGTCGCCCTTCACGAATTCAAGGAGCGCATAATATTTCTTTTCCCTGTCAGGGAGAGAGAAGTACTCTCTCCAGTGACTGATTCCTTCCCTCAGTGGCCTGCGGCCCGTCTCGTCCCAGTAGTAGACGTGAAGATACGAGAGGTAAGGCCTGATCATTTCAAGTCCTTCCCTTCTCTCGTCAAACGTCAGTGCCTGCGTCGGCTGCCAGAGGGTTCTCAGCCAGGGGCTCGAAACCCGCTTCAGGGTATCGAGTCCGGATTCGTTCGTATCCGTCAGCGTGTTCTTGTGCCACTCGAGATTCAGAACAATATTGTAGCTTTCCGCAACGGATACACTTCTTTCAAGCTCCGAGATAAGCGCATCCCTCTCATCTCCCGAAAGAGACGATGACGGCTTTCCGCCGGCCCATATACGCATCTCTGACGCACCGAGAGCGGAGGCCGTGTCGAGGCTCTCCCTTATCTCCATGCCTTCTCCGAGGCGGTAGTACGAGCCGTAGCCTGCAATCTCAAGCCCTCTGTCCTTTGTCTTCGCGGCAGTCTCTTCAGCCTGCTTGAAGTCACCCTTCTTAATGTGGTGATTCTCGCTCCATTCGACGGCGGAGAGGGAAGCTTCGACTGCAGCATCGAGCACGTAGTCGATGCTCTCGGTCTTGAATGTGGCGCTGACTATACCGGGAACGAACATCTCATCAGCCCTTTACTGCGCCTACCATGACGCCCTTTACGAAGAACTTCTGCAGGAACGGGTAGACTGCAAGAATCGGGGCCGTTGCGACGACGATTGTCGCGTACTTGACGGAATCCGAGCTGAGGGCAAGGGAGTCAAGAGAACCCGACGACATCGTGCTTGTCTCGTCCTGTACGAGGATTGTACGGAGGATGAGCTGCAGAGGATACATGCTCTTCTTTCTGAGGTATATCATTGCGGGGAACCATGAGTTCCAGTGAGATACCGCATAGTAGAGCGTGATTACCGCTATCGACGCCTTCGTTACGGGAACCATGATGCGTGTGAGAATCGTGACGTGTCCCGCGCCGTCGATCATCGCAGACTCCGGAAGCGACTCGGGAACCGCAGCCATTGCCGTTCTGAGGACGATGAGGTTGAACGTGTTGATTGCCGAGGGAAGGATGAGTGCCCATCTGGACCCTACAAGGTGAAGCTTGTCGACTATGATGTAGGTCGGAATCGTACCGCCCTGGAAGTACATCGTGAAGACGATCATGAGGGTGAAGAACTTGATGAGTCTCGGGCCCTTTCTAGAGAGCACGTATGCTGCGATTATCGAGAGAGCGAGGTTGAGCGAGGTTCCGACGACAACGACGAAGATCGTGTTCATGTAACCCGTGAGGATGCTCTTGTCCTGGAAGACCATCTTGTAGCTGTAGAGGGAGAACTTCTCGGGGTGCCAGTAGATTCCCGTATGCTTCATGACCTCGAAGGGATCAGAGAAAGAAGCGAATACGATGCTCATGAGCGGGATGATTACCGCAAGAACGAGAAGAATGGTAACGAGAACGACGAATGCATGGAAAATCTGTTCGCCTGCTGTGTATTTGACTTTCATTTCCTTCCTCCAATCACCAGAGACCCGAGCCCGTGAGCTTGTTCGAGATCTTGTTCGTTCCCCATACAAGGATGAACGAGACAACCGAGTTGAACATACCGACTGCAGATGCATAGGAGTAGTTCATGTTCAACAGACCTTCTCTGTAGACGTATGTGTTGATGACATCAGCAACCTCGTACGTCAGGGAGTTGTACATGAGGATGATCTTCTCGTAGCCGACGTTGAACATCTTACCTATCTGGAGAATGAGCATGATGATGATTGTCGGAAGAAGAGACGGCAGCGTAATCGACCAGAGCTGTCTGAGTTTCCCCGCTCCGTCTATCTTCGCAGCTTCATATAGCTGTGCGTCGATTCCGAGGAGCGCGGCAAGGTAGATGATTGAGTTCCATCCAACGTTCTGCCATATGTTCGAGATGATGTATAACGGGAGGAAGTACTTCGGCTCGTTGAGCATCGTCACGGGTTCGAATCCGAAATGGGAGAGGAATGTCGTGATGGCGCCGGTACGTGACGTGAGGTCCATGAGAATGGAGGTAACGACGACGACCGAAACGAAGTGCGGGATGTACGTTACCGTCTGCACGAACTTCGAATACTTGCGGGACCTCAGCTCACTGATGAATATAGCCAGGAGAATCGGACACGGGAACGTGAATATGAGGTTCGTGACTGAAATCCTGATGGTATTCGAGAGCGTTCTCTTGAAGTAATAGTCCTGGAAGAAGTTCTTGAAGTGCTTGAGGCCTACGAACTTCGAACCGAAGAATCCGAGTCTGGGCTTGTAGTCTTCGAACGCGATGATGAGACCGAACATCGAACCGTACTGGAAGACAATGTAATAGATAAGCACCGGAATGAAGAGGAAGTAAAGAGTCTTGTACTTCGACCAGTCCTTCTTCATCTTGAGTGTAAGTGGCACGCTGTAGCTGTTTTCTAGCTGTTTCTTTTTCATTGCTGACCGCCTTTTTCGCTAGACAGTATGCTCTTCTAT
>CAVFVX010000002.1:0-27611 GCA_963626075.1 Acutalibacteraceae bacterium | reverse complement strand
AATAAAAACTGAATATGACAAAATTTTACACAAAAAAATGTAAATTTTGTGTTTTTATCGTCGGCTTTTCGTTAAAAAGCAAGAAATAACAGACACGATGTTAGAAAAATCGCCGAAAATTAAAATCTGGCAGAAAAACTTTACAGGTGTTTTTTCTTTCCCGAGGGTGCAATAATCGGGTCATGTTCAAAAATCCAGTCATTCCGGGCTTTGCTCCGGATCCTTCCGTCACATATTACAATGGAAATTACTACCTCGTTAACTCCACCTTCGAGTACTTTCCGGGCGTCACGCTCTGGCAGAGTAGCGATCTCGTGAACTGGGACTATCTCGGCGGCGTACTCAACCGCGAATCGCAGCTCGACCTCTCCATGGCGAATCCCAGCTCGGGGCTCTATGCCGCTGTAATCAGAGTCAATCCCTCGACGGGACGCTTCTACGTCGTCACGACGAACAAGTACACTCTCGGGAACTTCGTCGTCCACACGGATGACATCGAATCGGGCGTATGGTCGGAGCCCTCGTTCATAACAAAGGACGGAATCGACCCTTCCATCCTCTTTCTCCCCGACGGAAGGTGCTTCTATACTTCCAACGGCAAAGCCGACGGTGTCAAGGGCATAGTCGGCGCCTTCATCAATCCCGACACGGGAGAGCTCGAAGAGCCTTTGAGACTCCTCACGACAGGCTGCGGAGGCCCGTCTGTCGAAGGACCTCATATCTATTATAAGGACGGCTGGTACTACCTCATGGAAGCCGAGGGCGGTACGGAATACGGACACCATGAGATGATTCTGAGGTCGAGGGACATCTACGGTCCGTATGAGCAGAATCCCCATAACCCCATCCTCTCGCACGTCTCACGTAAGAGACACCCCATCCAGGCGACGGGACATGCGGACCTCATCGAAGCTCCCGACGGAAAGTGGTGGGCCGTTTTCCTCGCAATCCGTGTCAAGCCTAGACCGCTCCTGCATCACCTCGGGCGCGAGACGTTCCTCGCCCCCGTTGAGTGGAAGGACGGCTGGCCGGTAATAGGAGACGGCGGTAACGTCGAACTCGAATACGCGTGCGGGCCCGGGATGAAGACAGAGAGTGATTATTCCGTATCGTTTTCGGAGGAACCGGAGAAGTATCCCTACCTCAAGGTAAGGGTTCCGAAGGAAGACTCATATATAGTCGACAGAGAAAAGAGGACGCTGACGCTCCACGGAGATGATGACATCAACAAACCGCTGGGGCATCCGACGATGCTTCTCTTTCGGCAGAGAGGCTTCAGGGAGAAAATGGGCGTCAGGCTCGACATCACGTCGCTTACTGGAGACGCAGGAACAACGGTATTCCTCTCCTCCGACTACCACTACAGGCTTCAGGTGAGGAAAGACGGCGGGAAGATATCCGTCGCTCTCATACGCCACATCCATGACTTCGAAGCGGAAACGGAGACAGTCACCCTCCCCCTCACGGACACTCTCACTCTTGAAATAGAATCAGACGACGAGAACTACTACTTCCGGGCAGGCGGAAAGCTCCTCGGAAAGGCCACGGTCTACGGTCTTGCGGCTGAGGGGTGCATGAACATGTGCTTCACGGGAGCAATGTTCGGAGTATACGCAGAGAAGGGAGATGCGGTATTCCTCAACGGAATAGAAATGAAAAGCATTACAGAAGACAAGGAGAAAGATAAATGAAGAAGACAGCAATAATCACGGGATCAAGTAGAGGAATCGGTCTTGCAACTGCAAAGCAGCTGGCCGAAGACGGCTTCAACATCGTGATGGTCGCAACGGGCGACAGGGAGAAGAACGACAGGGCCGTAAGGGAAGTCGAAGAAAAAGGCGCGGAAGTTCTCTACGTGAAGGCAAATGTCGCAGAGAGTGATGACAGGGAAAGAATCGTCAGTGAAGCAGTAAAGAGGTTCGGGAGAATCGACGTACTCGTCAACAACGCGGGCGTTGCTCCGCTTGTGAGAGCGGACCTCCTGGAGATGACCGAGGAGTCATACGACAGGGTCATGACAATCAATACGAAGGGCAACATGTTCATGACACAGGCGGTCGCAAAGGTCATGGTCAAGCAGGACCTCATCGGCGGCAGAAGAGGCTGCATTGTCAACGTATCTTCATGCTCGGCGGAGGTATCCAGTACATCGCGCGGCGAGTACTGCGTATCGAAAGCGGGAATCAGCATGCTGACGACACTCTATGCCGACAGACTCGCGGGAGAGGGAATACTCGTCAATGAAGTAAGACCCGGCGTCATCGCAACAGATATGACGAGCACTGTCGAAGCAAAGTACAATGCTCTCATAGAACAGGGGCTCTTCCCGATTGCCCGCTGGGGAAAACCGGAGGATGTAGCTAATGCCGTAAGCGCACTCGTCTCCGACAAGTTCCTCTACACCACCGGCAACCACATCGACGTCGACGGCGGCTTCCACATCAAGAGGCTGTAAGAATGATGAAAAACGAAAGGATAAAGGTAAATACCGTAATAGTCGGTACGGGAGCGAGCGGATACAATGCCGCAGTATCATTGAAGAAGAACGGAGTAGACGACATTCTCCTCATAAGCGAGAAAAAGGATGCCGGAACAAGCCGCAACACGGGATCCGACAAGCAGACATACTACAAGCTCACACTCAGCGGCGGTGAAAGCGACAGTGTGAGAGCGATGGCCGAGACACTCTTCAACGGAAAGGCAGTTGACGGCGACATAGCACTCGCGGAAGCTGCGCTCAGCACGCAGGGCTTCATGCATCTCTGTCTCCTCGGTCTCCCCTTCCCCGTCAACAGATACGGTGAGTACGTCGGCTACAAGACGGACCACGACCCGAGAACAAGGGCTACGAGCATCGGTCCCTACACGTCGAGGGAGATGACCAGAGCTCTGGAGAAGGAAGCTGAAAGCCTCGGCGTGAACTTCCGCGACAGGCTCCAGGTAATAAGAATTCTTTCCGACGGGAAGAAGACCTGCGGCCTCATCGCACTCGACACAAAGAACAATACATACGTCACGATAGAAGCCGGGAACGTCATCTGGGCGACGGGAGGCCCCAGCGGAATCTACTCCGATTCCGTCTACCCGGTAAGTCAGCACGGGTCGACGGGACTTGCGTTCGAAGCGGGAGTAAGGGGACGCAACCTCACCGAGTGGCAGTTCGGACTCGCGTCCGTCAATCCCAGGTGGAACGTCTCGGGAACCTACATGCAGGTACTCCCGAGATTCATCTCGACAGAGCCGGACGGCTCCGGCGAGAGAGAGTTCCTCTCTGATTTCTTCACCTCCCCATCGGATCTTCTCTCGTCCGTATTCCTCAAGGGCTACCAGTGGCCGTTTGACGTGAGAAAGGTGAAGGGCGGAAGCTCGATAATCGACATCCTCGTCTACATCGAGGAGATGAAGGGAAGAAGGGTCTTCCTCGACTTCACGAAGGACCCGATGGGAGAGATGTTCTCGTTCGACGCACTGAAGAGGGAAGCCTACAACTACCTTTCGTCCGCAAAGGCACTCGTGAAGACTCCGATAGAAAGACTCAGGATAATGAACAGTCCCGCAATCGACTTCTACCGCGAAAAGGGCGTCGACCTCGAGTCCGAACCGCTTGAAATCGCACTCTGTGCTCAGCACAACAACGGCGGACTCGAAATCAACATGTGGTGGGAGAGCAACATACAGGGCTTCTTCGTCGTCGGAGAGGCTGCCGGAAGCCACGGCATCTACCGCCCGGGCGGATCCGCGCTCAACGCAGGTCAGGTGGGCTCGGCGCGCGCTGCACTCTACATTTCACAGAGAAGAGACGAGAACGCACATACAGAAGAAGAGTTCAATACTGTCCTCGATAAGGCTCTGAAGGAAACGGAAAAGATCGCATCATCCACAAAGGGAAAGGACAGCAACGTCTCATCCATCATGAAAAAGCTCCAGAAGAGGATGAGCGCATCCGGCGGTGCAATACGTAAGAGAGAGGAGATGAAGACACTCCTGGAGGAGATAGACTCCATCCTCTCCTCCTTCACGGAAAAAGTAAGGTATTCGTCTTCTTCCGAACTCAAGGACGTCTTCCGTCTCAGGGACATGCTCATTACACAGAAATGCTATCTCGAGAGTATGGTTAACTACACCACTGACGGCGGCAGGAGCAGAGGAAGCGCACTCTACACAGACGGAAACGGAACCAAGCCCTACCCGACTCTTCCCGACATGTTCACATTCACGCTCGACAGCGGCGAAAAGGACGAATACATCCAGGAGATGTCATACTCCGGCGGTAAATGCTCCTTCTCCTGGAGAAAGGTACGCCCGATTCCACAGGACGACGACTTCTTCGAGAATGTATGGAGAAGCTACAGGGAAAACAGAAACGTAAGATAAAGAGGATAACATATGGCAGCACACGAAAAATTCCACTATAAGACACTTGATGACGTGAAGGCGATGTGCACGGAGCTCGGCTTCACTCTTCCCTTTGCGAACGACACGAAGATTCTCTCGACTCCCTTGAAAGTCGGCAGCATCACACTGAATAACAGACTGGGGTCGGCCCCGATGGAGGGAGCGGACTCCCTTCCCGACGGCAGCCCGTCGGATTACACCCTCCGCCGCTACAGAAAGGTTGCCGAGGGAGGTGCGGCAGTCATGTGGTTCGAAGCCATAAGCGTTGCGGAAGAAGGAAGAAGTTCGATGACGCAGCTTCTCCTCACCCCGGACAATGTCCCGGAATTCAGGAAGCTCACCGATGCGATAAAGGAAGCGGGCCTGAAGAAGAACGGCTACGCACCGTTCCTCATATGTCAGGCAAATCACTCCGGACGTTACTCCAACCCCGGAAACAAACCCGCCCCGCTCATTGCGTACAGGCACCCCTGGCTTGAACAGTTCAGAGCGGCAGACGACTCGTGCATAGTCTCCGACGACTACCTCAAGTCAATGGAGGAGAAGTTCGGTGAAGGCGCAAGGCTTGCCAAGGCCGCGGGATTCGACGCCGTCGACATCAAGCAGTGCCACGGCTACCTCTTCCAGGAAGTGGCATCGGGCTTCTACCGCAGAGGCGAATACGGCGGAAGCTACGAGAACAGAACGAAGCTTCTCAAGAACTCGATTCTTGCTGCAAAAGCTTACGAAGACGACTCCTTCATGGTGACTGCAAGAATAGGTCTCTATGACGGATATCCGGAGTACTGCGGCTGGGGACAGGACCTAAAGACCCTCGAAATGGACCTGACGGAGCCTAAGAGACTCGTAGGGGAACTCTATGAAATGGGCGTGAAGATGGTAGACCTCACGATGGGCAACCCCTATGCGACAACACACGTCACACGTCCCTTCGATGCGGGAAAGTATCCCCCCGAGGAGCATCCCTTCGAGGGAATACACCGCATGATTACGGGAATCGGAGAAGTAAAGAAGGCGGTACCGGAGATGACCGTACTCGCTTCCGCTCCGACGTACCTGAGAGAGTTCAGCGACCTCTACACGGCGGGCGCCGTGGAACAGGGCTTCTGCGACGGCATGCTTTTCGGAAGAATGCAGTTCGCGGATCCCGACTTCGCAAACGAAATCAAGGGAGGCCGTATAGATCCGAAACGCATCTGCCTTACCTGCGGTAAGTGCGGCGACCTCATCCGCGCCCACAAGCCGACGGGCTGCGTAATCAGGGACAACAAGACCTTCATGCCCTTCTACAAGGAGTTCCTCGAGGAGAAGAAATCCCTTCCCTCCAACTTCAGAGGCTGAAGACAACAAGAGCACAACACCGGGCAGGCGAGAAACCTGCCCTTTCTCTTTGCACCTGACAAAGATACTTTTTATACCCCTTACATCTTGCATAAGGGGTATAAAGGGGTATAATTCAACATATGAACACAGACGGGAAAGAGAAGAAACTCAAGGAGCTTGAAGAGAGAAGACTCTCACTTCCCTCAGGCTCTATTGCAAGGAAGAACGTCAACGGCAGAACCTACTACTACCACCGCACCAGCGTGAACGGAAGGAGAAAGGAGGAATACGTTTCCCCTGATGAAGTCGAGTCTCTCAGAGCGAAGATTCTCGAAGGCCGCAGCATCGATAAGGAAATTCTGAAGCTCAGAAAGGAGATCGACGCAGAAAAGGACGAAGAGTTTCTTTCGGATGTCAAAACTGGCGGTGAACTCGAGCGCTTCGCGTCCTCGACTTCAAAGCTGAAGAGACGAAGAGGGATTACAGAGGCCATGGAATACCTCAACGGAAATACATGGGGAAAGGTCTTCGTGCTTTACGGTCTCAGGCGCACCGGGAAGACGACGCTGATGAGTCAGGCTCTCTATCTTCTGGGAGATGAGGAAAGAAGCCTCGCCGCATACATTAAGGTCAATGGAAGGACAACCCTCTCTCTTCTCAACAGAGACCTGCGGAAACTTGAAAAAGACGGTTACAGATACATATTCATAGATGAAGTCACACTCCTTGAGGACTTCATCGAAGGCTCCTCACTCTTTTCTGACATATATGCGTCCTCGGGCATGAAGATCGTTCTCTCCGGAACAGACTCACTGGGCTTCATGCTCACCGAGGATGAAGAGCTCTACGACAGGGCCATCACCCTCCATACGACATTCATTCCGTTCGGGGAGTTCTCAGAGACGCTCGGAATCAGGGACATAGACGAATACATACGCTACGGTGGAACTATGTGCGCCGGCGGGACCGGCTACAACAGCAGCTCGGTTTTCAGTACGGAAAGGAAGACCGATGCCTACGTCAACTCGGCTATAGCAAGGAATATACAGAACTCCCTGAGATTCTACCAGGATGGAGGACACTTCAGATCCCTCTATGACCTCTACGAGAAAAACGAACTCACCAGTGCGATAAACCGCGTAGTCGAGGACATGAATCACCGCTTCACAGTCGAGGTTCTGACAAGGGAGTTCAAATCGAACGACTATGCCCTTGCCGAGAGGAATCTCCTCAGGGACAGAACAAAGCCGACAGATATTCTCTCCAGACTCGACATTCCCGCGATAACCGATAAGCTTATGAATCTCCTCGAGATAAGAAACAGAGAGAATCAGAGCGTTGAAATCACACCGGCAGTTGCATCGGAAACAGAGGAATACCTTGTTCTCCTCGACCTCGTGTACCCGGTGCCCGTCATCTCGGCCTCCGACACTAACTCGAGAAGAATGCGGAAGATAATCACACAGCCCGGTCTCAGATACGCCCAGGCCGAAGCCCTCGTTGAGAGCGTCATGAGCGACAATCTCTTCCGCACCATAGCCCCGGAAGACAGAAAATACATTACCGACAGGATAATAACGGGCATAACAGGCAGGATGCTCGAAGACATCGTACTTCTCGAGACAAGCCTCGCCGAAAGGGGAAACAGGGTCTTCACGCTTCAGTTCGCATCGGGAGAATTCGACATGGTCGTCTTCTCACCCGAGACCGTGACATGCAGAATCTATGAAATTAAGCACAGCACGGAGCAGAATCCCGCGCAGTGCGTCCACCTTCTCGACAGCGGAAAATGTGCCGTCACCGAACAGCTTTACGGAAAGATAACCTCAAAGACAGTGCTCTACAGGGGAGAAGACACTTCCCTGAACGGAATCGACTACGTCAATGTCGAAAGATACCTCTCTTCTCTCGATATCCCCCCGCTTCTGACCTGACCTCAGATTACGATTCCCTCCAGGTGATCGACTTCGTGCTGTATGATTTCGGCGGTGAAGCCGGAGAAGCTGCCCTTCTGCTTACGCCATGACGAATCGAGGTACTCGACTTCGATTTCCTCCCAGCGTGTGCATTTCCTCATCCCTTCGAGTGAGAGACAGCCTTCCTTTGCTGCATACTCCCCCTTCCTCTTCGTGATGACGGGATTGATCATCGGAAAGACAAGAGGCCCTGCGGCCACGGCGATGATTCTCTTCCTCACACCGATCATGTTGGCAGCCATGCCGACACAGCGCGAGAGATTCGCGCGAAGTGTGTCAACGAGGTCATTCACCACTGCGCTGTCGGCCCTGGACGCCTCTGAAGACGGAAGCGAGAGAAAGGCCTCGTCCCGCACTATTTCCCTTACCATGTCAGAACTTCACGACTTCGGGAGCATGTGTAAATGACGAGAAGACCGCGGTGGCATTCCTGAAGTAGAATACCTCGGTATTGCCGTCGTCTGCGTCATACATCGCCTTAAGTGACGGATAGGAATCGAGCATCGACACTCTCGCTTCCCTCCTGTCGTCCTCGATGAGTTCTCCCGAGACTCTCACCCACTCCCCGTTCATGAAGGCGCAGATTTCAGCCTTCGGGTTCTGGTGGAGCTGCTTCGAGACATCCTTCTTCTTTCCCGTCTGTATGTAGAGCTTTCCTTCGAATATGTGTGCCGTACCGAAGGGTCTCACTCTCGGCTGGTCGCCGTCTGCTGTTGCCAGGTAATATGTTCCGGCATCCTTCAGGAACTTCTCGACTCTTTCAATCATGGTTACCTCACTCCGGACACGGACTCCGTGTCCTCTGTCGATATTACCACACCATTTTGAGTCCGATGCGTTTTTTCTCCCTTAATTGTAAAATTTTACATGAATTGTGCTCTTTTTATCGATACAAGTTTATTTATTCCTTGACAAATAGTGAACACGTTCATATAACGGTAGATGTGGAGGACGGAATGCCGAAGATCATAGAAAACGTGCGTGAGCAGCTGATTGCCGAAGTAAGGCGCGAGATAGAGACCGTGGGTTATTCGAAGACCACGGTGCGTTCCGTGGCCTCGGCTTTAAATCTCGGACTCGGAACGGTCTACAACTATTTCCCCTCGAAGGACATGCTTGTCGCTTCGGCAGTATCTGAAGACTGGAAGCTCTCGACAGATAAGTTCAGATCCTCCTCTCCTTCCTCGAAGAGGGAGACACTGGAAATGATATACTCCATGCTCTCCTCCTTCATGAAGGAACACGAAAGCCTCTTCTCGGACAGTGAAGCAAGACGCAAGTTCGCTTCCGTCTTCACGGAAAGACACACCCAGTTGAGGAGCCAGATAGCCTCCTTCATTCTTCCCGTACTTGAGGATAGTGAAGATACGCAATTCCTCTCGCTCTTCATTGCAGAGTCGATGCTCTCGTGGGTGATGGAGGATGTGCCGTTTGCAAAACTTTACGATGTAATCGGAAAACTATTACAGGATACAGATAAGGAGACAGATTAATGAGCAGTTTCGAAAACCTCAGAATCGTGGACAATTTCTACCAGACATCGCTTTTCTTCCCGATGCCGACGGTCATCATCAGCACACTCTGTGAGGACGGATCTACAACACTCGGACCCTACTCACTCGTGCAGCCCTACTACATTGCGGGAAAGGACTACTATGCAATGCTCCTGGAGTGCCGCAACTCCTCCAACACTGCACAGAACATTCTCCGTAACGGCAAGTGCGCCCTCAACTTCATCGACGACAAGCCTTCCTCCTTCAAGGAAGCCGTGAAGCTTTCGTGGCCGGGAGACAAACCGTCGGACAAGATGCCGAAGTGCAACTTCAGACTCGAGAAGGGAATCGTCGAGGAGACGACGGGTGAGAAGAGACCGATGGTTCTCACGGATGCCATCCAGGCCATCGAATGCACATGGATGAGGGAACTCGACAATGCCGGAAACGATAAGGCGGGAGAACTCAGCGGCTACGAGCCACCGTACCATGACTTCAACGGAATCACCTCCAAGTTCGGTGCACACTTCATTCTCCGCGTAGACAGAATCCTCATGAAGAAGAAGTACTCCGATGCAATCATCAACGGCGTAAGAGCGAAGGACTTCCCTCCCCTTCCCGTCGACTACGGCTACAGGGATTCCAAGAACTTCTGGTTCCACAGAAAGGCCAAGATGAGAGCGGAGCTTCTCCAGGTCAGAAAGGCTTCCCTCGAATCGGTAAGATATGCTGCCGACCGTGCTGACGACACAGTCAAGTTCACAGACGACGCACTCGAGACTATTCTCGGTGTCCCGAGGGTCTTCCTTTCGACTGTTCTCAGAGGCTGCGTGCAGTGGGCGAAGGAAAACAACGTAACTCTCGTCACAGCCGAGCACATGAAGATAATCAACGACAAGAGATCCAAGGAAAAGAGTAAGAAATAATAAAGGAGAAAGAAGAAATGAAAGTAGTACTTGCAGGAGCATTCGGAAATCTGGGAGCCGAGATTCTCAAATCCCTCGTAAAGGCGGGACATGAGGTGGTAGCAGCCGACCTCAAGGAAAGAAAAATCGAAGGAACCGAGGGGAAGTATAAGTTCGTAAGCATCGACGCAACGAACCCCGCAACCCTCAACGGTCTCTGTGACGGGGCCGAAGTCGTAATTACGACAATGGGACTCACGGGAGCGAGCACGAGGTTCACGTCCTACGACATCGACTACAGGGGCAACATGAACCTCTACAGGGAAGCCGCGAAGGCAGGCGTGAAGAAGTTCAACTACATATCGGTAATATCGTGCGACGAGAAGGGAGCAGAGGAAGTACCGATGCTGCATGCGAAATACCTCGTCGAGCAGGATATCAAGAAGATGGACATGGACTGGGTCATCTACCGCCCCACGGGATACTTCTATGACATCGCAAAGGTCTTCAAGCCCTACGTCGAGAAAGGCGAGATGCAGCTTCTGAAGGGTTACGGCGGCGTCAAGGCAAACGTCGTGGACTGCCCGGACTTTGCCGACTTCATCGTCGCCCACATGACGGACACCAACAAGACATACAACGTCGGCGGCAGGGAGACATACACATACGAGGAGATGGCAAAGCTCTGCTTCGACGCAGCGGGTAAGCCCGTGAAGATCAAGTGGGCACCCATCTGGCTCTTCGGAATCCTGGCAAACCTCCCGAAGATCAAGAAGGCGGGAAAGCACGACATCATCCTCTTCTCGAAGTGGACACTCAGCCACGACCTCGTGGGCGACACGAAGGTCGGAGAGCACAGCTTCAGGAAGTACATCGGCGAGTATTTCGGCTCAAAGGAGAACTGACATGCCCTGGAAACTCTTAGGAATACTTTATGCCGTATGTGCGGTAATGTGCTCGGTGGGCTTCTACAAGTTCGTATACTTCCTCTCCATCGGCTACGGCTTCGCCATAGCCGGAGGCGGCATTGCGATTGCCGTGATGTACTTCATCAATCCGACTGCAACACCCGTTCTCATCGTCGTTCTGCAGCTATTACTCTTCATCCTCTACGGTGCGCGTCTCTCGGGCTTCCTCCTCATGAGGGAACTCAGGAACGCATCGTTCAAGAAAACAGATGTCGCAAAGGATACCCTCGGGAAGAACAGCGAGAAGAAGATGCCCGTCTTCGTACTCGCCTTCATCTGGATCTTCGTATCCGCACTCTATGTCGCACAGACAAGCCCGATGCTCTTCCGTATCGTAAACGGCTCGAAGGACATTCTCCTTCCCGTCATCGGTATGGTTATATCCATCCTGGGAATCATCCTCGAGTCGACTGCCGACAAAGAGAAGTCAGCGCAGAAGAAGGCCCGGCCCGACATGGTTGCGATGAAGGGACTCTACAAAATGGTCAGATGCCCCAACTACTTCGGCGAAATCACATTCTGGACAGGAGTCTTCGTAAGCGGAATCACGACATATTCGACAATCGGCCAGTGGATTACGGCGATAGTCGCATACATAGCAATCGTCTACATCATGTTCAACGGGGCACAGAGACTCGAGAAGAGACAGATGAAAAGATACGGCGACAACAGGGAATACAACACCTATGCCGACAGGACGCCCATCATCATCCCCTTCCTCCCGATCTACCACCTGAACAAAAAGACGGAAAAGAAGAAGTGAGGTGGAAATGAACGAATTCTCTGTCCTGATGTCGCTCGTCGACTACATACCTGTAATCCTGTTCACGGCTGCAACCGTCATCCTCATCCGCGATTTATACAACAAGATGAGCAAGGGGGCGTTCGCCCTCTTCGCGGCGGGCACAATCGACGTGATTGCCGCGGGTTTTCTGAAGGCCACCTACAAGCTTCTCTACGCTCTCGCCGTCTGCGACTTCACGAAGCTCAGTACCGTCTTCTTCCCGATGCAGTCCCAGGGGTTCATGCTTGCGGGACTGGGAATACTCGCACTTCTCGTACACAGGCAGACCGAGAATCCGGAAAAAGCGAAGAGAAGTCATGCCAGAGCCTGCGGAGCGGTTGCCGCAATTCTGCTCATCATTGCCGTGATGCTTCTCCTTCTCGAGAGGAATGTCGACAAGACGAAGACCCCGGAGTACTTCAGCGGCACATTCGTCTTCGTCACACTGATGGTTCTGGGACTCGGCTTCATGGATGCGGGACTCTCGGTAATGTCATGCAGGGTCGGAAAGAAGGGGCTTGTGGCACTCTTTGTTCTCTCGTTCTTCTTCTCGCTCTGCATGGGCTACCTCTCGTCGAAGAACTTCGAGAAGGCGTCCATGAACTGGATAGCGGAAGGAGTCAATACACTAGGACAGGGGCTTCTCCTCACTGCATCCGTTCTTCTCCATAGAAGCGGACTTGAGAAACTGAGGCTCCACGGGGAGGAAAACGTATGATAAAGATTGAAAAACTCGTCGATGTAATCAGAGCAAAGTACCCGCTGGAAAAGCTGGATGCGGGAGAGTTCTCCACGATGAAGGTCAGCGGAATGACCTTTACCGTCAGTCACTACAGAGCGAAGGGACTGGGGCACGTCTCCACAATGGAAGCAAAGGGCTTTTTCGGCCTCATGAAGATGGACACGCTCGTCATCGTCCCCTTCGAGAAGGACATGCCCCTCTACTCCTACGACAGAATACTGGCAATGGGCAACGACACCCTCCTTGTCGAGTTATACGACACGATGGTGCACCCGTACGACGCATCGGTCTTCGATGAAATCGGGAAAAGGTATTCCTCCGTTCCCGACAGGGATCCGGGGAAGCACTGGTATGATGACATGAGGCTGAAGGAAAGCATCTCAAAGAAAACCCGGAAGGAGCCTCTTCTCGACACCGCCACCGGGGATTACCTCAAAGCCTACATCAACTCGAAGGCCGAAGACACTTCGGACATGAAGGAAAAGCAGAGACTGACCGATGCATATGTATCCGGTCTTATCGAGCACGGCGGCCCTTCGACCGATGTGTTTGTAAAGAAATTCGGTAAGGAGAAGACAAGAGAATTCTTTGAAGAAGTTTTCTTCGGCAACAAGATCTAAAAATCCCGAATGATATGCTAATTCCTGTCCAAAACAGGAATTAGCAATTAATCTGAATCATTAAGAAATTTCAGACACCTCTCCTTGTAATCCGGAGCTTCGTCATAAACCGCATGGCCGTAGGATGAATCATAGAGATGGAGTCTGCATCCGAGAGCTGAGGCAATCTCCCTTGAGGCTTCTGCCGTCACCACTCTGTCGCCTTCCGACCCGATAACGAGAACAGGACACTTTATACCCTTGAGTTCCTCTGAAGCATCATAGCCGAGGCATGCTCTGATAAGTATCCTGAGTCTGCTGTACTCCTCATCCGTTATTCCCCTGTTTGCATCGATGAACGCCTTTCTGTAGAGGGAAAGAGACTTCTCCGAATACACGTAGTCGGCAAAAGTCGAGAGGAGTCCCTCCTCGTCTTTTTCCTCAGCCTTCTCCTGGAGCTCCGAGCCGAAGGAAAGAAAGGTGTCATTTACGCGAGCGGCAGTCGACGCGAGAATAAGCTTATTCACCAGCTCCGGATGGCGCGAAGAAAGGTATATCGCCCTCATGCCTCCCATCGAGACGCCGAGTACGTCAGCGCCCGCGAGTCCGAGAGCCTTCATAGCAGAGGCCGTGTCGTCTGCGAGAGAGCTTATCGTATATCCTTCCCCCATATTCTTCGTATTGTCGAAGAGATAGACAGTATATTCCTCTGTAAAGGCCGCATAAGCCTTCTCCACAGCATCCCTCAGTCCCATGACGGAATGTACCGAAAGTCCCGGAAGGATGACGAATGTCTTCTTTCCCCGTCCGAATGAGATGTAGTCCATCTCTCCGCCGTCGAACACGGCAGTCTTCACTTCGCTCATGACCGTTTTCTCAATTACCAGAAAGGACAAGAGTCTGTCTGGAATCGAATCCTTCCTTCTTGAAGGATGAGAATAGAACATCCATACCGGTCGGGTGAATGCACATTAGGTACATCGGATGTCCTTCGTCACTGAGCTTCTTCAGTGCACTCAATGGAATCTTCCTGTACTCCGCGTGTGTTGTGTATCTTTCGCTGAAGGGCTCGATCATCTCCGCCTTTCCCTCAACCTGTACGCTTCTGAGGCCCCCGAAGGAGGGGTTATTGTCATAGACTGCAAGGGAGACGTTGTCATTCTTCTCGAGAGAGAGGAACTTGTGTCCGCCCTCCGTGAAGATCCAGAAATCTCCGTCATGGAAGCTGTACTCTAACGGCGTACACCTGACATAGCTCCCGTTTCCCGTTGCGAGTGCGCATACGGATGACGAGGAAAGATATTCGAACACTCTCCTCCTGAGTTCTTCACTATCCATTCTGACGCCGCTCTTACCGTCCCAGAACGACGCAGCCTTCATATATTCATCGTGTGTCATCTTAATTCTCCGACAGCTGGAATTGTAGCTCAAAACGGAGTGTCTTTACAGATATGAGATTATTCCCTCCCCTCATTTTTCCCTGTACAATGTCACATGGAGAGGCAATTATGAAGATACTACTGTTCGGAATGTCGTGCGTCGGAAAGACGACGACGGGAAAGCTGCTCTCGGAAAAGCTCGGATGGTCATTCTACGATCTTGACAATGAAGTCAGGAGAAGAAAAGGAACGACAATCGAGAACTTCGTGAAGTCCGCACCGCTGAGGGAAAGGGACAAAGTACGCGGCGAAATCATACGCGAGATTCTCGCATTGGACGAAGACCTCGTACTCGCCGTCTCCCCGATATCATACCCGGAGAGTTTCTCGGATGCACTCGGAGCCGAAGACATCATCCTCATTGAGCTCCGGGACACACCGTACCACATCTTCCAGCGCCTCGTATTCAGCGATGAAGACGACAACATCTACATCGACGAGAAGTACAGGAACGCCCATAAAACCCATTATATGAGGGAAATCCGGAAGGATCTCGACTACTACGGAAAGATATACAGTTCTCTCGGAGCTGAGAGATTCAACATCAACAACGATTCCCCGGAGAAGGTTGTGGAGAGGATAATCACCGGGTATTCCATCCAGTCTCGTTAATTCTCCTTTTTCGGCCCTCATTCTTATATTCGATTACCGTTCTCTCGGCATTCAGCCAGACCTGAGGTGAGAATGAAATTAAGATTGAATTTGTGAATATCAGAAAGTACACTACTCCCGGGTCGCTCGAACACGAACTGTTCCTGAACGACATTGCTTGAAAACTAAAGTGAGAAAAACGATGGATTTAACGAAGACCACACTGGGAATCGAATTCGGTTCGACAAGAATAAAGGCTGTTCTCCTGGACGAGAATCATCTTCCCGTCGCATCGGGCTCGTATACATGGGAGAACGAGCTCGAAGACGGCATCTGGACGTACCGCATGATTGATGCAGTAAAGGGACTGCAGTCCTGTTACAAGGCATTAAAGGATGATTACGAAAGGAAATACGGCGAAAAGCTGACAAGAGTCAGCGTTATCGGGATATCGGGAATGATGCACGGATATCTTCCACTCGACAAGGATAACAACCTTCTTGTATCGTTCCGAACATGGCGTAATACCATAACAGAAGAAGCTGCCGCAAAACTCACGGAACGCTTCGGCTTCAACATTCCCCAGCGCTGGTCGATAGCCCATCTCTACCAGGCGATTCTCAACGGCGAGGAACATACTCCCCGGATATCGAAGCTCACGACTCTTGCAGGTTACTTCCACTTTCTCCTGACGGAGAGGCATGTACTCGGAATCGGAGAAGCTTCCGGTATGTTCCCCATAGACAGCACGACTCTGAACTACGACAGCGAGATGGCCGATAAATTCAAAGCCCTCACGGGAATCGACATCTACTCCGTGTTCCCCGAGGTTCTGACTGCAGGGAAGGAAGCGGGATTCCTCACAGAGGACGGCGCAAGACTTCTGGACAGCGAAGGCGATCTTGAAAGCGGCATTCCGCTCTGCCCGCCCGAAGGCGATGCGGGAACGGGAATGACTGCAACGAACTCCGTAAGAGCCAGAAGCGGAAACGTCTCGGCGGGTACAAGCGACTTTGCTATGGTAGTCGTCGACAGGCCTCTCTCCGTACACCGCGAGATAGACATGGTTACGACTCCCGACGGCTCGCCGGTAGCCATGGTCCACTGCAACAACTGCACAAGCGACATCAATGCATGGGTATCGCTCTTCAGGGAGTTTGCCGACACATTATGCTTAAAGATAAGTGACGACGAACTTTATACACTTCTTTTCAGGAAAGCTCTCGAAGGGGATAAGGACTGCGGAGGACTATTGAGCTACAACTACTACTCCGGTGAGGGAGTAACCGACATCAACGCAGGACGCCCCGTGTTCATTCGTAAGCCCGATGCGGACTTCAACCTCGCGAATTTCATGCGCACTCACCTTCTCTCCGCTCTCGCGACTCTCAAGATCGGACTCGATATCCTCACGGGAGACGAGAAGGTTGAAATAGAGAAGCTCTACGGTCACGGCGGCTTCTTCAAGACGGAAGGAGTCGGACAGAGACTTCTTTCCGCAGCGGCTGGAGTTCCGGTTGCCGTAATGGAGACTGCAGGCGAAGGCGGTCCATACGGCATGGCCCTCCTCGCGTCGTTTCTTCTCGACGATAGCGGCAGAAATCTTGCTCAATATCTTGACGAAGACGTATTCAAAGACGCAAAGTCGGTTACAATCACGGCTTCGAAGGAGGAATGCATCGGTTTCAACTCGTTCCTCGAAAGCTATAAGAGGGCATTCGAAGTCGAAAAGAAGGCAGTTGAGGTATTCTGATGCTCGAAGAACTTAAAAAAGATGTATGCAAGGCGAATCTTCTCCTTCCGAAATACAATCTCGTGACATTCACATGGGGAAACGTATCGGCTCTCGACAGGGAAACAGGACTAATGGTAATCAAGCCCTCCGGCGTTCCCTACGAGAACATGAGTGAGGACGACATGGTCGTCGTAGACCTCGAGGGAAAAGTCGTGGAAGGTAAATGGAAGCCCTCGAGCGACACGCCGACCCACATCGAACTCTATAAGGCATTTCCCCGCTGCGGAGGAATAGTCCACACCCACTCGAGATGGGCGACGAGCTTTGCCCAGGCCGGACGCGGCATCTCCCCGCTCGGAACGACGCAGGGAGACTACTTCTACGGTGAGATTCCCTGCACACGCGAGATGACCGACGAGGAGATAAAGGGCGAATACGAGAAGGAGACGGGAAAGGTGATTGTCGAGACTTTCAGAGATAACGACCCAGAAGCGATTCCCGCAGTTCTCGTGAAGAGCCACGGCCCCTTCACATGGGGCAGCGATGCCTTCGAGGCTGTTCACAACGCAGTCGTACTCGAGGAGGTTGCCTTCATGAACTTCCACTCCCTCATGATCAATCCCGACCAGACGAGAATGCAGCAGACACTGCTGGACAAGCATTACCTGAGGAAGCACGGGAAGAATGCCTACTACGGACAGGGAAAGTAACTTCAGTTCAGATAACACGATAAACATAAAGTGTTACACTACTGCAAAAGGGGAGAACCTATCGAGTCTCCCCTCTTTTCATTTTCCTCTGCAGTGTGGAAAGGAAGATAACATTGCCTTATAATTCCTATGCAATGAAAAAAGTCCTTACCTCTCTTATATCGCTTCTCGTCGTTCTCTCGCTTCACGCTTCCGTCTCCCTCATAGCCGGAGCGAATCCCCAGCTTCTCTACGACGGCTTTCCGCGCTTCGACCTTGGAATAGACACAAAGAGTGAGAAGTACACCTCCCGTGGCTTCTATACGACAGTACAGGACGTCTACTACCGCTACTATGAGCGCGACAGCTTCTTCGATGTCGGCTTCAGGGTCGACGACGAACACTTCCGTCTCGTATTCGACATAGACCTCCGACAGACGCTGAACTCCTTCTACCGACGGGACTACTACTCCAATATTCCATACCAGTTCGATATTCTCAACGACATACTCGACCTCAACTTCCCCCGCTATGCATACGGCGAAATCACATTCGACAGATTCTTCGTCTCTGTCGGCAGAAGGCCCGTATCCTGGGGACCGGGAAGCAGTCAGTTCGCAATCAGCGGAGACGTTCCGTTTCTGGACAACATCTGGGCCGACTACACAACCCCTCTCGGGAGCGGCTCATTCACCTACAACTTTGTTCTCATCAGCTTCAACAGGCTGGGACTCAGGAATTCAGCAACAAAGTCCGGAACAGTTCCCGAAGACACATCGGAAGTCGTGAAGACAGTCGCCGCCCACCGTGTGGAATGGAACGGAGGCTCCTTCCGTGTGAGTGTCGGAGAGCTCAACCTCATCTACAACAGGTATCCCGACTTCTTCGACATCAATCCCTTCGCCGTCTACCACAACCTCTATCAGCAGGGTTCCAATGTCATGCTCTACCTTGAGGCGGAGGAAATAATTGACCTCCCCGGAGAAGGAAAGCTCAGGCTCTTCGGTGAATTCGAGATGGACGACTTCAGCCTCCCGACGGAGGAGGAGAAGGGAAAGCCTACCGCATTCGGAGTCGGAGGCGGAGTACAATGGCACATAGCTGACGGAGAGGATTCACTCCTCCTTGAGAAAAACAGTGAGAAGTACACGCTCTCGTCGACTACGTATGAATTCAGGACGGGACTCAATCTCACATACGGAATCTACTTCTGCAATCCCTACAACTACAACAGGGAGGTTGATGCGGGAAAGTTCACAGTTCCTCTCCATACCGACGGAAACACCGACCTTTATGCCCCGAATGCACTCTATCTCGGCTTCAAGTACGGTCCTGACTCTCTCTACCAGGAGATAGAGGCGGAATATGTGAGCGGGAATATCGGAGCAACGCTGGGGCTCGGAGTTCTCATAAGAGGTAACGGCTACACCATCGACTCCCCCTACGGAGAGAGCACGATAGGAACGGGAGAAATAGACTATGACGCAGTCTACACCCTCAACGGAGAGCTCATGACGACCGTTCTCCTCGATGCCGGACTCAGATACCTCTACGCTCCCGGCCTCCAGCTCGAAGCCTCCGTCGAAGCCGCATTCGACACGTACAACGGGAAGAACGCAGTATCTGTTACGGTCGGACACAGAATAGACTTCATGAGTCTCTGATATCACAGCCGCCCGCCAGAGAGGCAATCCCGTAGTTCTGGAGAATACGGAAGCTGATACCGGGCGGCAGAGAAGGCAGAGTATGGAACATGGGTACTGTTTTCATATAACATCAGTCATATGTCCCAAAATTACTGGAAAGAAAGATTCTCATACACGATACTCTCCAGAGGAGAGGAACTGCTTAACAGCGGAAAGCTGGACGAACTCAACGAAAAGAACGGAAGGTATACAGCCTCTGTGACAGACGGCAGGAACGTATATGTCCCTTCGGTCACGATAAGCGGAAACATCCTCAAAAGGATGTCCTGCAGCTGCGCTTATCACAGGAACAACAAATACTGCAAGCACATTGCAGCCCTGATTTACAGGATTGAAGATGATAAAGGCAGCATCTACTATCCGGAGAAGGCAGAGAAAACCAGGAAAGAAGAAAAGAAGGCACCCAGGGAATATGCAAGACTCGTGTACAACGATGACGGGGAACCGCACTATTTCTCTTTCGGGACATCGCTCGACTTGTACAGGCCGACACCGGCCACTCTTTCAAAGGCTGAGAAAATCATAAAAAGGAAAAAAGTCTTCTCCAGGGACGTAAAGCTGGACACGAAGAGCGGAATGAAGGAACTGGTCTACTCGTCAAAGGTCGAAGAAGGCGGCCGGACTGCTGTGGTGAAAATCGTACTCGTTCACAGCGGGATAAAGGAAATCAGCTGTCTTGAGGACAGGTGGTACGGGAACAATCTCATTGGTGCAACCTGCGGACTGAACACTTCTGACAGAGACGGAGTAATTGAGCTCTGCACTCACAAGACTGCGGCCCTGATGGACCTCATGAGCTTTCTTGAAAAGAACCGGGACTTTACTGACTACACAGACACCACGGCATCCTATTTCATCGAGAACTTCAGCAGAGACAGGAAGACATTGACAGCGGAAGAGGACGAAAGCGACATTCTGGACATAGAGCCGGTACTGGACGATGAGGACATGGTTCTCAGAATCAGAATGAAGGACGGAAAGAAATATCAGATAAGCAGGATAGACGATTTCTACGACAGTTATAAGGAAAAGAAAAGTTACACGCTTAAGAATATCACCGTGGATTTCAGTGAAACGGAACTCTCACCGAGGGGCAGAAAAATCATAAAGCTTATAGACATTGCCTCAAGTTACTGTTACACGTTCAACAGGCGGCACTGTTACGACCAGATTGACATCACCTCCAGCATTCCGTATTCGGACATCATCGACGAATTCTTCGAGACGATGAAGGGTTCCTCGGTCACTTACAGAAAAGAGACGCTTATCGGCTTCAGAGATGCCGAACCTGCACTGAGAGTAAAGATAGAAGAGGAAAGAGAAAGGGACAAAACCGTCGGAGTCACGGTCAGCGGATACATCACGGGATACTGGAGAAGCGAGAAATACATATACTGGGTGGAAGACGGGTACTTCAACAGGACCCCGTCGTCGGGACTCGGAGCATCTTTCGCTTTCTCGTATGCAACAGACGGAGACGGCCGTTTCTCGTTCACTGTCGGGAAAAACGAGCTGGACAACTTCTACAACAGGATTCTTCCCGAAATAAGAAGCTACGGAGAGGTCGAGGATACGGCTTATGAGAGCATATCAGAGTTTCTGACAGAACCGCCGAAGGCTGAATTCCACGTCGACGGAGATACTTCCCGAATCACATGCAGGGCTGTGCTCGTATACCAGGGAGAAAAATACCGTGTTTATCCGTACGGCACCTGTAACAAAGAACCGTCATTCAGGGATAAAACCGCTCTGAAGCCGTACGGAGAGGATCTCCTCAGGGAACTCGAGAACATTTTCACGAGAAGATATTCCCCGGAAGGTCTCTGGACTGTCGGTGAAAGCGAGAACGACATATATACATTCCTCAAGAGGGGAATAGGAAGGCTCAGAGAGCTCGGAGAAGTCACGGTTTCCGGCAGTGTGGATAACATGACTGTGAGAAGAATGCCGCAGCTCTCGGGTTTCTTCGACATAGACAACAGAAACGATTCAATCCTCGACTTCAGGCTTGATCTTCAGGGCTTCACTATCGAAGAGCTTCAGGGAATCCTCGACTCTTATAGAGAAAACAGAAAATACCACCGCCTCGGGAACGGAGACTTCGTATCTCTGACCGGAGTGAACCTGAACACTCTCACCTCCCTCTTCTCCGACTCGGGGCTCAGTCTGAAGGACTTTGTCGACGGGGAAATGCACATTCCGCTCTACAGAACGCTCTATCTCAATGAGATACTCAGCAGGCAGCACGGTATATCATATGAAGGCGGAGAAAGACTGAAGAAACTTATCGACGGGTTCAGTTCAATGAATCGGTCCGGGTACATGGTTCCTTCCTCCCTCGAAGGCGTAATGAGAGAATATCAGAAGGAAGGCTACCGGTGGATGAAGACGCTCTACGAGTACGGATTCGGGGGAATACTCGCAGACGACATGGGACTGGGAAAGACAGTACAGGCGCTTTCCCTTCTCCTTTCGCTTAAGGAAGAAGGGAAAAAGGTCAATGCCATCATAGTCTCCCCCTCTTCCCTCGTTTACAACTGGAAGGCCGAGGCGGAAAAGTTTACCCCTTCACTGAAGACTGTAACAGTCACCGGTACCGCCCAGCAGAGAGCCGCCATCCTCAGCAGACGTGACAATTACGATATTCTCATCACATCCTATGACCTTCTGAAGAGAGACATAAACCGCTATGAAGGAATATCCTTCAATATCGAGATTATAGACGAAGCCCAGTTCATCAAGAATCACGACACGGCAGCATCAAAGGCCGTAAGGGCCGTGAGTGCGACTCACCGCATGGCGCTTACGGGAACTCCGATAGAGAACAGGCTTTCCGAGCTCTGGTCCATCTTCGAATACCTGATGCCGGGCTTCCTCTTCAGCCGTGATAAGTACCGGGAAATAATCTCGGATCCCATTGAGAAGAACGGAAGCAGAAAGGCAGCCGGAACACTGAAGAAACTTACGGGCCCGTTCATTCTGAGGCGTCTCAAGGCCGATGTTCTGAATGATCTCCCGGATAAGATAGAGGAAACGAGAGTAATTGCCCTCGAAGGTGAACAGAAGAAGCTCTACACTGCAGAAGCTGCCAGAACCCTGGGAATGCTGAAGGGGAACGGGAACTACAGAGAACAGAAAATCGAGATTCTTGCCCAGCTCATGAAAATGAGGGAGATATGCTGCGATCCGTCGCTCGTGTACGAAGACTACAGAGGAACATCCGCAAAGCGTGAAGCCGTGATGGAACTCATTGCTTCTGCAATCGACGGCGGCCACAGGATTCTCGTATTCTCACAGTTCACGTCAATGCTGGCGCTCCTCGAAAAGGACCTCGAAAAAGCAGGAATCCGGTACTTCAAGCTCACGGGGGAAACGGAGAAGGAGAAGAGACTCGAACTCGTTGATTCCTTCAACGAAGGAACTGTACCTGTGTTCCTCATATCGCTCAAGGCTGGAGGAACAGGGCTCAATCTCACGGGAGCAGATATCGTAATCCACTACGACCCGTGGTGGAACACCGCCGTCGAGAACCAGGCGACAGACAGAGCTCATCGCATCGGCCAGACGCATGATGTGACGGTATACAAGATGATTGCCCGGGATACGATTGAGGAGAAGATAGTGGAACTGCAGGAGAGAAAGAAGTCTCTTGCAGACGAGATAGTCTCCACCGGAAGCATCTCGCTCTCCTCCCTGTCGAAGGAGGATCTCATGGAGCTTCTCTCGATATCCCAGATGTGAACTACCGCCACCCTGAAGGGATGCCGGCTTCGTGCTTCACAGATTGAAGCTGGTTGATTCGGTTTTTGAGGACCGGATTAACCAGGGCTTCCATCTCCACATGCTTGAGAAAAGTCAAGGCTGAACGCAATTGTGTGCCAGAGTGAAGGCATGGCACCTTTCCTGCTGTATTCGATGTAATTACACCTGAGAGAAACAGATGAGAAGAGAAAAAAGGAATAGAAAGGAGCCCTCCTCCATCCTGTTCCCCGAAAGGAAAAATCCGTGGACGTAATTTCTACGTTTCCTCTCTTCTTTCATACTTTTCAGCTTTTGCTTTCTGGAAGTGTTGACGAATGATTTGACATTCATATAATTACCCTAGTTAATTATCTACGATAATCAAAACAGGAGACACACAGCATGACAGTAGAGAACATAAAGCGGATGCTCGATGCATTCTACATGGCGAAACGCATACGCGACATGCTTCCCCTCCTTCCGGAGGACGTTGCTCCTTCCTACATACGCTATCTCGACATAATCGAGAAGCTTGGAAAGGCAAACGGAAACGTAAGGGTCTCGGATCTCAGCTGTACGCTCAACATACAGCGCCCCGGAGTCACGAGAACCGTGAAGGAGATGGAGGAGAAAGGCTACCTCAGAAAGACCTCATCCGGTGATGACGCAAGGGTGACATATCTTGAAATCACAGAGAAAGGGAAAGCCCTCTCGAAGAAATACAACGAAGAGGTCTTCACGGCCCTGATTCCCGCACTCTCATCCGTCTCGGACGAGGATGTCGAAAATCTCATAAGAACTACAACAATATTCTACAGGGCAATGTGTCAGGAGGAAGGAAAATGAAAAACAACAGTACAAGTCTGGATTTCACAGAGGGGAGCATCCTCAAGAAGATGGTGCGCTTCATGCTTCCGATTCTCGCTTCCCTCATTCTCCAGGCGGCATACGGAGCGGTCGACCTTCTCGTTGTCGGCAGATTCGGTACGACTGCCGGACTTTCGGGAGTATCCACGGGAAGCCAGGTACTCAATCTCGTGACCTTCGTGATCACATCGCTTGCGATGGGAATCACGGTTCTCATCGCGCGCTATCTCGGGGAGAAGAGAGAAGAAGACATAGGACCCGTAATCGGAGGCTCAGTCGTCGTATTCGGAATAATATCTGCAGTGCTCTTCGTTCTGATGATCGTCCTCGCCCGCCCGATATCAATACTGATGCAGGCCCCCGAGGAGGCAATTGAGGAGACAACTCAGTATGTCCGCATCTGCGGGAGCGGTATATTCTTCATCATCGCCTACAACCTCCTCTCCGCAATCTTCCGCGGTCTCGGAGACAGCAAGTCACCGCTTATATTCGTTGCCGTGGCATGTGTCGTCAACATTCTCGGCGACCTTCTCCTCGTTGCCGTATTCCACATGAATACCGCGGGAGCGGCGCTTGCAACGGTTCTCGCCCAGGCCGTCAGCGTCATATTCGCACTTCTCCTTCTGAAGAAGCGAGGCCTCCCGTTCAGGATTTCAAGACACGATTTCCGCTTCAACAGCCAGGCTGCGCTCTCTGTGAAGATCGGTCTTCCGCTTGCGCTTCAGGAATTCCTTACCCAGATTTCCTTCCTCGCACTCTGCGCCTTCGTCAACAGACTCGGACTCGCAGCTTCCTCGGGCTACGGAGTTGCCTGCAAAATCGTAAACTTCGCAATGCTGATTCCATCCGCCCTCATGCAGTCTATGGCTTCAATAGTCTCACAGAACATGGGAGCCGGAAAGGAAGAGAGAGCCAGGAAGTCCATGTTCACCGGCATCGCCGTAGGGGTCGTCATAGGTGTTCTCGTATTCGTACTTGTGCTTTTCAGAGGAGATCTGCTGACGAGTCTCTTCACATCCGACGAGGAGGTGATAGCGCGCGGCTTCGACTATCTCAAGGGCTTTGCTCCCGAGACAATCGTTACAGCGGTACTCTTCAGCATGATAGGCTACTTCAACGGAAGCAACAGAACGATGTGGGTCATGATACAGGGCCTCGTGCAGACACTCCTCGTGCGTCTTCCACTTGCCTATGTAATGAGCATACAGCCCGACGCCAGCCTCACGGGGATAGGTCTCTCGGCTCCGATTGCAACCTTTGTCGGCATTCTCCTCAACGTCGGCTATTTCATATATCTCGAGAAACAGAAGAAGAAGGATTCAAGAAGTAACCGGTAAGAGCAGAGCTGCGCTTTTCCGGAAAATGTATGGATTACTTTTCTTTTCCCCGATACGATATTCCCCATGTCAGACTGGGAAAAGCTGTTCGACCCCGCAATACTGAGGCGGGGACGCGAACTTTATAAATACAATTCCGTCTCCAGAGTCAGGGAAGACGGTTACAATAACTTCAGTGCCTCAGTTGAAGGCACAAACGGCTATCAGGTGGCCCTTACGCTCAACTCGGGTGAAATCGAGAGTCCGTCCTGTACCTGCGCCTATGCAAAAAGCGCCGTTTACTGCAAGCATATAGCTGCGGTGCTTTGCAAGATAGAGGCGGATTACGGGAAGGATGTCTTTCTCGAGGCAGGCTACTCGGAGAAGCGGAGTTCCCTCAAAGACGGCAGCAGTGACGAATACGCTTTCCACACTCTCGTCTTTGAAGACGACGGAAAGCCTCATTATCTCTCGTTCGGATCCTCACTCGATATCTACAAGCCCACACTCAAGACGCTTCACAAGGCGACAGCCCTCATTTCAAAGGGAAAGCTGGCTTCCAGGGAAACAGAGACGGATGGAACAGGCAGTGAAAAACAGCTTACATACTCGGTCGAGGTCTATGCACAGCGGGGAAAGCCCTCGGAAGTCACCATAATACTCGGCAGAACCGGTATCAAAGAGATTACCTGTTTCGGATGGGATGATTACCGCGGCTTCACCGCAGGGGACCGCCAGACAAGAGAATGCGGAATACAGAAGAAGGACAGGGACGGAGTAATCGAACTCTGTGTCCACAAGACGGCGGCTCTTCTCGACCTCTTCTCCTTTCTCAAAGAAAACCGCGACATCATCGACTACTCCGATCAGAATGCTCAAAGGCTTCTCAGCTCCTTCAATATTGTAAGAAGACCCTTCTCAATCACTGCAGGAGGGAGAAAAACCGCACCTGTCGACATCGAACCGGAAATTACGGACAATCTGATGACGCTGAAGATAACCGGGGGCGAAGGAAAATACTACAAGGTACGCGACACCGGCAAGCTCTTCTCCGCCTACGACGCCAGAAAGGAATACACAGTATCGAAGGACTGCACGATAGACTTCAGTACTGCCCCGCTCACGCACCGCGCCGAGAAAGTGATGGAACTTCTGAAGGCACAGAAAAGCGATTATTATCTTCACGACACCTATCACTGGGCCAGAGACGCGGTTCAGTTTACAGATATCCCGGACGAATTCTACGCCATAATGAAGGACACCAAGATTATCTACGAGGGGGTTCCTCTCCTGGGCTTCAGGGAAACCGATCCTTCCTTCAGCATGAAGATAGAGGACCTCAGAGACGAAGACAGTCTTGTCGGAGTTTCCGTCAGCGGGAAGATTTCCGGAAAATACAAGAGCCGGAAGTACATCTACTGGTTTCAAGACGGATATTTCTGCAGGACTTCACTCGCCTCTCTCGGCCCTGCCTCAGCTCTCGCGGACATTGCATCGGGCGACGGCTCGTTCTCGTTCAATGTAGGAATGAAACTCATCGAGAAGTTCTATCAGAGAGTACTGCCGAATCTCAGACGTTACGGAAGGATTGAAGACAATGCCTCGGAGAGCATCCAGAACCTCATCGAGGAGCTTCCAATTCCCGTATTCCGTCTCGACATCGACGATGACGAAGGCGTCATCATATGTCAGCCGTCGCTCATGTATGACGGAGAGGTCGAAAGCAGAATACTCCCCGACGCGGATGAATGGGAGGAAGCTGTACAGGAAAGGAAGAAATCGAAATGGGACGTCTACGAGGACGATGTCAGATCCATCCTGTACGACATCTTCGACGGTCCGGTTACAGTTCACGGCGAGTGGTCGGTGAACGATGACAACGACTCCGTCTTCGAGTTCCTCGACACCGGAATACAGTCTCTGATGGCTGTCGGAGAAGTCCGCACAACCGAGGAACTAAGAAGGATAATCCTCAGGAAGATGCCGAAGATCCGGGGCGAATTCGACATTGACGAAAGGGATGACTCTATACTGAACATCAACCTCGACCTCCAGGGACTTACGGCAGACGAGCTTGTCGCGATTCTTCGTTCCTACAGGAACAGAAAGAAATACTACCGTCTCAAGAGCGGAGACTTCATCTCCCTGAGGGGCGAGAATCTCGACTCCCTTACCTCACTCTTCCTCGATTCGGGAATCGAAATAAAGGACTTTGCAAAGGGAAAGATGCATCTTCCCCTATACCGTGCCCTCTACCTCGACCAGATTCTGAAGGAACAGAACGGCATAATCTATGAAGGTGGAGAGAAATTCAGGAATCTCATCAGAGAGTTCAATGCGGT
>CAVFVX010000001.1:63921-65836 GCA_963626075.1 Acutalibacteraceae bacterium | reverse complement strand
AGCTCGAGTTCCTTCATTCTCTGATAGTCGGATGCGGGATTGACGGCGATGACAGTCGCTGTCGCGTACCCGGCGAGAACGAGGCTTCTGTCTCCCGGGTATTCCTTCTCGGGAGCGGTGAAATCGAGAGAGTAGCCGTTGCCGTCGATGATGATCGTGTCTCCGCGGTAGGAGCAGGTGTATTCGTCACTGTAGTTGAGTGTTCCGAGCGTCGCCTTCCTCACTTCTCCGTTCCAGTGGGGCGGGAAGTTGAGGGAGAGGAATGACTCGGCACCTTCGAGGACATTCATGAAATGCTCGAGCTTCGATGCCGTGTACTCGGCGGGAGTGACGAAGTCGTACTTCCCGTTCTCGTCGTAGTGCGCCGAGAGCGCAACAGACGGAATGGAGTACATCGCCCCCTGCCTTGCGGCCCCGCAGGTTCCGGAATAGATAGTGTCGCTCGAGAGATTGTAGCCGTGGTTTATGCCGCTGATTATCATATCGGGACGGAAGGGGATGAAGCCCGAACGTATGGGATAGATTACACAGTCGGCGGGAGTACCCTCCAGAGAATAGTGGTATTCGTCATAGCGGTGTACCGTCATGCTGCCGTGCACGGTCATTGCATGGCTCTTCGCACTCTGCTGGGTGTGCGGAGCGACTGTACAGGTAACGTGGCCCTTCTCTCTCAGAACTCTCTCGAGTGTCAGTATTCCTTCGGCGGTATAGCCGTCATCGTTTACAAGAAGAATGTTCATAGCTTATTTTCCGATAATCTCAACGGACGAAGAGGGACTGAAGTCTGCAACCGACGGGTGGAAACCGAAGATCCTCTCGTATTCATCCACTCTCTGATTATTCGGGAAGCCGCTCTTTTCGTCAACAACGGTCACAAGGGAGCCCGCAATGCCCACGTCTATGCTTGCCATGCCGATGACGGAGGTGTTCTCCTTCGAGCGGCGGAAGATCCAGTCGAGTTCGGGGCTCGTGAGTTCGGCATTCGACACAAGCGAGCGCTGTGCGGCGGAGAGGATGCTTCCGAAGCCCTTCGTGTTGCCCTTCTGTATCTCGTCAAAGGCGTTACGGGCGGAAGTTGAGGAGAGATTGAGGAACATGAGATACCTTCTCTCCCTCTCCGAAAAGCGTGACGAATAATACCTTATCTCCTTGTCGGAGAGCTTCCTGAGCTCCATATCCTTCGGAATGATGGAGACAAAGCGTGAGACGAGATCCGGGAGTCCCGTCTTGAACTCGTCGTATTCGGGAGTGAGGACGGAATAGGGAATATCTGAATTGAAGAGGAGCGAGCGGCAGGGCGTTACGTCGAACGGGGCTTCCTTCACACTCCTTGTCTTCTCGTCGAAGAGGTACATCTTCCCCTCTTCCCCGAAGAGGAGAAGCCAGAGGTCTCTCCATCTCGCCGCCCCCTGGAGGGAGAAGCGCGACGCTTCAAGAGATACAGAGTAGAGTTTCTTCCTGTCCCAGCCGAGGCCGAGGAGCTCGTTGAGGGCTACCGTGAGCCCCGCGTAGATTTCTGCGGAGAGCGAATACGGAGAAGCATTACAGCCCCTTCCCGTGATGAGAATGCTGTAGCCGCCGCACTTGACGCCGTTACGCCCGAGTTCGAAGAAGACGGCCTTCACTGCATTGGCCCATTTGTCTTCCCTGCGGTACTTGATTGACGAGAGTGAGAATTTCTTCTTGTCCTGCTTTGTGGAGTTGACGACTCTGACGATGTTGTCGTCTCTTCCGGAAATTGTGAGAGTTATGCCGTCTGCCGTATTGCAGCCGAGGCTCCATCCCTTTATGTAGTCGGAGAACGTTCCGAGTAATGTTGCTGCCTGGGGTACCACCGTCACGAGATCTGGCGGTATTCCGAATTCCTTTTCATGGGCCGAAGAAGGCTCGTTCAAATGTTTTCCCACTCCTTTTT
>CAVFVX010000001.1:60673-63597 GCA_963626075.1 Acutalibacteraceae bacterium | reverse complement strand
GTTGTCTTTGTCTTGATGACGTTACCGCATGAGCAGCGGATTTCCTTTAACTCGTAGTTCGGGTGGATTCCCTTTTTCATGATTTTATCTCCTTATATGCTTTGTCTGCTTTCACAGACAAGGAATTTCTTATCAGCCCAGATTCCTTGATGCGGTATTCATCAGGCTCAGGAACTCCCTATTGTTGTTCGTTTTACCCATTTTGTCAATGATATCCACCGACATGTCGATATCATCGAGGTTTCCGAACGAGGATCTTAAGAGGAATACCCTTGCAAGTGTCTGCTCATCCAGAAGCAGATCGTCCCTTCTCGTACCGCTCTTCTTGATGTTTATCGCAGGGAACTTGCGGTTATCGGCCATCTTTCTGTCGAGTACTATTTCGTTGTTACCCGTCCCCTTGAATTCCTCGAAGATGACTTCATCCATTCTCGAACCCGTCTCGATGAGGGCCGTGGAGATAATCGTGAGGCTTCCGCCGTTCTCGATGTTTCTCGCAGCACCGAAGAATCTCTTGGGCTTGTGGAGGGCGTTGGAGTCGACACCGCCGGAGAGGATCTTTCCCGATGCGGGTACCGTCTGGTTGTAGGCTCTGGCGAGTCTTGTAATCGAATCGAGGAGGATTACGACATCCTTCTTGTACTCGACGAGTCTCTTCGCCTTCTCGATGACCATCTCGGCTACCTGCACATGGTGCGTCGCCTGCTCGTCGAAGGTCGATGCAACGACCTCGGCGTTGACGTTGCGCCTCATGTCCGTGACTTCCTCGGGTCTCTCGTCAACGAGGAGGACCATGAGGATCACCTCGGGGTGGTTGTGGGAAATCGCATTCGCAATCTTCTGCATGAGAACCGTCTTACCCGTTCTGGGAGGAGCGACGATGAGAGAGCGCTGGCCCTTTCCGATAGGACAGAAGAGGTCGACGACACGTGTGGAGAGGTCGCTCTTCTTTCCTTCCTGGACGATTTCGAGGTTCAGTGCCTCATCGGGGAAGAGAGGCGTAAGGGAGTCAAACGGCGCGCGGATCTTCGCCATCTTCGGCTCTTCTCCGTTGACCTTCATGACTCTGACGACGGACGAGTACTTCTCGTTGTCCCTGGGTGCCCTTATCTGGGCCAGTACTGTGTCCCCCGTCTTTATGCCGATGCTCTTGATGATCGATGCCGAAACGTAGACGTCATCGGATCCCGGAAGATAGTTGTTGACTGCGTATCTGATGTAGCCGTAGCCGCCGTCGTTGAGAGTCTCGAGGACTCCCTCGACCATGATGGCCCCGCCCTGTGACGAGTGATGACGGATGATGCGGATGATGAGATCCTGCTTCTTGCAGTCGAGAATCGCATCCTCTGTCATTCCGATGTCTCTTGCCCTGTTTCTGATTGCATCAAGTGGCAGTGCCGTGAGTACGGACACGAAGAGCTGCGGAGCATCGGGATGCTCGTCGAGATTCACCTCGGGAGGAATGTCCTCCTGGGGGCGGCGGTCCTTCTTGTTCTTGAACTTGTCCTTCTTGGAGAATCTGTCCCTCTTCTGGCCGTTCTGGCCCTCGGTCTTCTCTTCACTCTCCGCTGTCTCGCCTTCCGCCTTCTCTGCGGGGGCTTCCGCTGTCTCCGCCGGAGTTTCGGGAGCTGCTGCTTCAGCCTTCACGGCCTCAGCCGGAGCTTCGACCGTCTGGGCGGGAGCGGCTTCTGCCGGAGCCGGATTCCCGGCTGCGAGTGCTTCCTGAACAGCCACCTCTGCTACGTCGAAGAGGTCGGGCTCTGCACTTTCCTTCTTCTTTTTCGTGTCCTTATGTGAGGAGGAATGAGGCTTCTTCTGACTTTTCGGGTGCGAAGGCTTCTTCTCCTCCTTCTCTATAACGGGTTCCGCTGCCGCCTCTTCCGCCTTCACGACGGGAGCGTCAGAGGGCGCTTCTTCGGCCGGAGCTGCCTTCTTCTTCACCGCAATCTTCTTCCTGACCGGAACCTTCACTGTGATTTTCTTTTTCTCTTCTGTACCGGCTGCCTCTGTAACAACAGCCTCTTCGTTGATGTCTGAAGACATTCACACCTCTTAATTGATACCAAGTATGATAATAAGCGTTATAAACTAGAATGAATAAGATTCTTGAACGGACAAATCCCTTCTGTCCTTCTGTATATAACCGGATTTTAAACAGTGATTTTCAGCTTTGTCAACATACAATCCCCACATATTTCAATAATACCCCTCCGGTAACTTCAACCGGCGGCGTCAATTAGCTCTCCCGCCTCCGGGGAGGAGCGGAGAGAGTGTTGACAGAAGGGACAAAGTATGTTATTCGGTTAGTCGGTTGAGTAACTAACCGGATAAGGAAAGACATGTATTCATTCACAGACGACTCTCCCATCTTCATGCAGCTCTCGAAGCAGCTGAAGGACGACATATTCCTCGGACTCTACCCCGAAGATACTCCCCTTCCGTCGACGACGGAGCTCAGCGTCACGCTGCACCTCAATCCCGCCACGGTTCTCAAGGCCGTGAACCTCCTTACAGACGAGGACCTCGTCGAAAAGAGAAGAGGAATCGGGATGTTCGTGAAGAAGGGAGCAAGAGAGAAAATCACCCGGGAGAGAAGGAAGAGCTTCGAGAAGGACTATGTCCTCCCCCTTTTAAGGGAGGCGGAGAAGCTCTCGCTCACAACAGAAGACATCATAGAGATGATCGGAAAAGGAAAGACAGATGAAACTTGAGATAACCAACATAACAAAGCGCTTCGGGTCCCTCTGCGCCCTCGAGAACGCCTCCATGTCCTTCGAGACGGGACACATAACGGGACTCTTCGGCCGCAACGGTGCGGGTAAGAGCACTCTCATTAAGTGCATCGGAAACAGAATCAGCCCCGACTCGGGACTCGTGACGCTCGACGGCACTCCGCTCTCCTCCTCGAGTGCGGTATTCGGCAG
>CAVFVX010000001.1:0-59734 GCA_963626075.1 Acutalibacteraceae bacterium | reverse complement strand
TTTCCTCAATCCCTGCAGTGACGGCACTGTCGTACCCGGTCTCGTTCTTCTTCTCGCGTATCTTCGCATTCCTTGCGGGCTCGGTGTTCTTCTTCTCGATCGGAGCGCTGTGTGCGTCTATTACGACGCTCTCGAAGCCTCCCCTCAGTGTCGTACTGTGCATAGCCGCCGTAGCCATCCTATTCAAGCTTCAGGACAGGCTCTCGGAGAAATCGGGAATCTATTCCTACTCGCTTTCGTTCATCATCATAAACAACGAGGTGATTACAAACGGAGAGAACCCGATGTCTTCCCTCATCGTTCTCCTCCTGGGCCTTCTCGCCCTGGCTGCAGCCTTCGTCATCTACATGACTCCGAAGAGCAGCATGAAGAGCACAGCAGCATGAGAGAGGAGCCGCGCGCTCCTCTTTTCTCTGCCTCCACACTGCAGGATAGAGGCATCAGCCTCCGTAGTCATAATCCTCTTTGACAAGAAGGACCTGCTGCTAAAATCATTTTTAAAACAAAATTCTAAAGAGGAAAACTGCAACATGTTGCAAAAATCTATTCTGAAAATTAAAATTAGAATCGAAAACTGCAACATTTGACAGAAATCCATTCTACATGTCATGCTGCAATGAGATAGTATGGAAATCAGTCGCGACTATTATCTGAATCGACTTATATCGGGAAAACAGAACGGGATGATCAAAGTCATCACCGGAATCCGCAGGTGCGGAAAATCCTACCTCCTCAACAGAATCTTCTACGACCATCTTGTCGCGGACGGCGTGGACGAGAAACACATAATCCGCTTCGCTTTCGACAGCGGCGATGACCTCATGCTTATAGGAGAGAATCTTCTTGAAATCGAGAAGGAGAAACGTAGTGTTGATCCCGAGAAGTTCATGACGTACATACGCACCAGGATTACCGATGACGGAATGTACTACCTGCTCCTCGACGAAGTACAGAGGCTGGGACAGTTCGAAGCGGTTCTCAACGGCTACCTCTATAAGAAGAACATCGACGTCTACGTCACGGGCAGCAATGCGAAGTTCCTCAGCAAGGATGTGATTACGGAGTTTGCGGGTCGCGGCGACGAGATTCACATGTACCCGCTGTCGTTTTCAGAGTTCATGAGCGTCTACGACGGCGACCGCTACACGGGCCTCTCCGAATACATGTACTACGGAGGAATACCTCTTGTAGTCCTCCGCAAGAGCGGCGAGGAGAAGAGCCGGATCCTCACAAATCTCTTCTCCGGGATTTACATCAGAGACATACAGAAGAGAAACAACATAAGGAACATCGGAGAGCTTGAAGACCTTCTCAATGTCCTTTCGTCTTCAATCGGTTCTCCGACGAATCCGGAAAAACTCAGAAACACCTTCAGGAGCGTGAAACACTCGAAGATAACGGCCAACACAATCAGAAAGTACCTGGAATGCCTTGAGGATTCGTTTCTGATTGACTCTGCAATAAGATACGACATCAAGGGAAAAGCCTTCATCGAAACTCCTCTCAAATATTACTTCACAGACCTCGGACTGAGGAACGTGAGAATCGGCTTCAGACAGATTGAAGAGACCCTTGCGATGGAGAATGTCATCTTCAACGAGCTTAAGATGCGCGGCTACAATGTCGATGTGGGAGTTGTGACGACGGCGGCGAGAAACGGTAACGGAAGCGTGAAGAGGTCACAGCTTGAGGTGGATTTCGTCTGCAACAGAGCAGGACGGACATACTACATCCAGAGCGCGGGCTCCATTCCCGATGCGGAGTCGCGCACTCCGGTGACAGCACCGCTCAGGAAGATAAAAGACTCGTTCAGGAAGATTGTCATCACCAAGGACATGGTTAATCCGCTCTACGACGACAACGGTATACTTACGATGAGCATCTACGATTTCCTTCTCAATCCGGAGAGTCTGGAGAAGTACTGATTTCAATATCAAATAACGCAGATACCATATGTCAACAGTCGACTGCTCTTGAAGCCTGCTACCCGGCCGATATTGTCCATATAACGATTCGGCAGGCTTTCATCGGAAATCTTTGTAATTTGGAACTTGCAAGTTCCGAATTGACGGGAATACCGATAAAAGAAAGGTTTCCTTCAGAATATCTCGATCTTACTCTCATCCGGGTCGATTTCGTACTCCGCCCATTCTATTCCGAGAGGCGCTGCAAATTCCTCCGAGAGGTTCCAGATATCGACATACTGCGGCTTATGAGCATCGCTTGCCGTGACGATCTTTACGCCCATATCCCGCGCCATCACCCAGAATGGAGCCACGGGATAGAGGTACCGCTCCCCTCCGTCGTCGAGCACGAGGGGCTTCTTCCTCATACCGTTACCGTTTATCTCGAGCGGCATGTCATTCTCGACGGCGCATGAGATGATGTCTCTCGAGGCGCTTACCGCATCTTCGTCCCACTCGTGATGGCTCGCCATGAAGATATCGGGATGACAGCCGTAGAGGAAGAGATGAGACGACAGCATCTCTGTGTAAAGTTCGACATACTCTTTAAGCGAAAGGTCCGTATTGGTCGCCTTTCCGACGAACTTCATGTCGCCGTTACTGTCCGGAAGATAATGCACTGAACCCAGAAGATAGTCAAAATGATACTTCCCCAACAGTTCCTCACGGTAGAAGGATTCGAAGTCCTTCCTCCAGTCGCACTCGGAGCCGAGTAAGACGAGAATACTGTCGCTCTTGCCGGCTCTGACGCTCTCCGAGTACGGTCCGAGTTCGTCCATCCTCATTCTCTCCTGCGGGAATGAGGAATCGGCTATCGGAGTGTGCTCGCTGAAGCCCAGAACCTTTATGTGGCCGTAACTCTCCGCTTCCCGGAGGTAATCCTCCGGCATTCCCTTTCCGTGGTGGGAGAATAGAGTATGGGTATGAAGATTGACTTCCTTCTGTGAAAAACGCATCAGAACACCTTCCAGGAAGCAACGATTGAATTTACGTCCTCACCGAGAATGAATGCCTTCATGAGAATGAATGCAGTGACAGAGGAGCGGCGTCTTATGCTCTCGCGTCCCCAGGAGGGGAAATGGAGAGTAACCGTCTCCGTATTCCTGTCTCTGCCACTGAAACCGAAGCATACAGTTCCGACGTCCTTTCCCTCGCTTTTGTCGGGCCCCGCGACTCCGGTAATGGAGAATGCGTAGTCGGAATGCGTCTTCTCTCTCACTCCGTCCGCCATCTCACGCGCACACTCTTCAGATACCACCCCGTATTTCTCAACGGTTGTTTCCTTCACCCCGAGTACGCCCTTCTTCACTTCGGGGGAATACGAGACGACTCCTCCGAGCATGTATTCACTCGATCCCGGAATACTTGTAAGAAGCGATGCCGCAAGTCCTCCCGTGCAGCTCTCTGCACATGATACTGTCGCCTTCTTCTCCTTCAAAGTTGCTGTCAGCAGCTCGAGTGAGGAGGTATCGCCATCCTCGATACGGTGTTCGCCGATCAGGGACCGGAGTTTTCCGACGGCTTTGTCTCTTGTGTTCTTATCCTTACCGGAGACGTAGAGGCTTATTCTGTAGTCCTGGAATCTCGTGCCCCACTCGAGTGTGCTGTCGGCCATCTCGCACATCTCCTCGAGCTTCGCCTCGGCGGTGATGAGAGACGTATACTCGTCCCTCTCGTCTCTTTCGAGACCGTAGCGGTCTGCAATGAGAGGCAGAACCGAATCATAGAGCATCGGTCTCATCTCCCTCGGAGGCCCCGGAAGGGAAATGAGGAGTACGTGTCCGCACTCCCCCCAGAATCCCGGTGCCGTTCCGTTGGGATTGGGGATTATCGTGAAGGACTCGGGAATGAGGGCCTGCTTCTCGTTCGCGCCGTATGCCCTGTCGCCGAGAGTCTCCACAAGGTGCTTCCACGCACCTTCGTCCCTTACGAGCTTCTTTCCCGCAGCCTCTGCAATGGAGGCCCGCGTCATGTCGTCGGACGTGGGGCCGAGGCCTCCGGTGATGATGATTATGTCGTTATGGGGAAGGAGGAACGACAGAGCCTCCTTTATCGTGCCGTCGTCGGCTGTCTGTACGCTCTCCCTGAAGTGGAGTCCGAGATGCGTGATCTCACGGGCAACTACAGCTGTGTGCTTGTCCTCTATTATTCCTCTTGTGAGTTCCGTTCCTATTACTACGAGGCTTACCTGTTTCATTCCTTTCTCCTCAGGTTTATGAAGCCCCGGCTTCCCGGGGCTGGACTATTATTCTGTTCTCTTTTTCTTTTTTATCACGTAAACGACGCCCTTGGCCGCACTGAGAGCAACCGTCGCAATGCTTATGCCGATGAATATCTTCGCAAAGAGGTCGATGTGGTCGACGTAGAAGGTGTTGGAGTAGCTCTCACTGCTGTACACCGGAACGTCGTAGATATGATAGCCCATCGTGAATGGCTCCATGGGATCCTGTATCTCACCCGTGGGGACTATCATGCAGGTAATTCCGCTGTTTGTGCCCCTCACCATGCTCTTTCGTGTCTCGACACACCTGAATGCCGCAATCTCGGCATGCTGCCACTCTGCGGACACGGTCTTCGACCAGTTGTCGTTCGTCATGTTGATGATGAGCTCGGCTCCCGCCTCGACGAACTCGGCGTTGAGGTAGCCGAAGGCATCCTCGTAGCATATCGGAGTCGAGAACCTGATGCCGTCGAGATCGAAGACAGTGGATTCGGTTCCGGGAATCCACCAGTTGTAGTCCATGCTCTTTAAAAGCTTATAGAGCCACGGAAGCTGCTTCTCGTAGGGGAAGTGCTCTGTGAACGGGACAAGATGCTGCTTGATGTACTCACCCGCTATCTCGCCGTCCTTGAAGAGTATGACGGTGTTGTACTCCTCGCTGTTCTTGTTTCCATCCGAATCGTACGGGGGCTGTGTATCGTCCTTTATCACGGACTTGGGGTTACCCGTGAGGAGCGGAACACCGATGGACTTTGCATACTCGACGAAGTTGATGGTGAGGTCGTGTATCTCCTCCCACACAGTGCCTTCGGCGGAGTACTTCGTGTGCCATGCAACGGAGGGTACGAACGCAGTCTCGGACCAGACGATTAAATCGGGGTCTTCGCTGAGCGACTCCGTCGTATATCTCTTGAGATTGTTGAAGTTGTGAAGGTACGTCCTGTAGCCGCCCTTCCACGAATCGTGGTTGTGCTGCACGGTCGCAACTCTCAGCGTCTCGTCGCTCTCCCTGTCTGTCCAGTATGAAAGCTGGAAGCAGCCGTAAACGATGGTCGCTATGACGAGAACAATGTAGATAATTAGCGGAATCAGGTTACTTCTTACCCTCTTCTTCACTTCAAGCGGTTCCTTATGGACGTAGTCCAGGAGCCACTCGGAGAGGTATGCCTGCGGAAATACCATGAGATATATCACACCCCAGATTCCCGTGATGTCGGCTATCTGGTAGAGGACACGGTAGGGGTAGAGTGCGTATACGATATTCCCGTAGGGATAGCCCGCGAACCAGTTCTCTGCCAGGTATGCGTACGCAGCCCACACGGCTCCCTTGAGAATGTATCCCCTCTTCGGGAAGGCGGTGTCCACCGCCTTGAGGGCGAGAAAGAGGAATATCATCTCGCCGCCCTTGATTACGGGAGCGATGACGATTGCGAGGGCGTGGAACGTCTTCAGCCAGTAGTTGAAGAAGAAGTAGTATACGAGGCCGAAGATGAAGCCGTAGAACCATACGCAGCGCCAGGAGGTGTTCCTGATCACCGCGAATACGGGAATGAGGGCAATGAGACTCAGCCAGCCTATTCCGTCATCGGTAAGGAAGCCCGGGAATGCAGCGGCCAGCACAAAAGCGGATGCCAATAAAACAAGAACCTCAGAACACAGTGTTCCGAGGCTCCTTCGATATCTATCGTTACTCAAGGATAACTCCGTCCGATTACTCTTCATCAGTGCTTGTGATGTTCCAGACGAAATCCTTAAGTTCCTTACCGGGTCTGAAGATGGCAACACCATGCCTGTCAACTGCGACGACCTCGCCGGTCTTCGGATTTCTTGCCTTCTCTCTGCCCTTTCTGATTCTCACTTCAAAAGTACCGAAACCTCTGAGTTCAATTACACGACCGTCCTTGAGACCGTCCTTTACCTCTTCGAAAAGCTCGTCGATGATGCTGTGGATTTCGCTTCTGTTGAAGCCGAGCTTGTTGTGAAGATTCTCAATGATTGCTGCCTTTGTAAGTTTTTCCTGCATTTCAAGTCTCCTGAATATGATTCCCGATTAAGCTAACTTGTTGTATGCCTGTGTCATTCTGCTCTTCTTTCTGCTTGCAGTGTTCTGGTGGATGACACCCTTGCCTGCTGCAGAATCAAGGAGTTTGACGGAAAGATCCAGAGCTTCCTTGGCTGCTGCCTTGTCGCCTGCTTCGACTGCTGCATTGAACTTCTTGACAGCTGTGCGGACTGTGCTCTTAGCCGCACGGTTTCTGAGACGGCGCTTTGCGTTCTCACGATCTCTCTTTTCTACTGACTTGCTTGACATTATATTTCCTCCAAACGTTGACAGATAGTCTTATCAATAATCGTTGACTTCAACGACAATTATGGAAAGTATCATAATAGATTGATTGGGTCAACAGTAATATTTCACTTTCTTGAAAGAAATTGCTGTATTCTTCATCAAAGAATGCGCTTTTTCCCGCCTCTCAGGCTCAATCCTCGCTGAAAAGCTCGTCCTGGTAGTCCTGGTAGACCTCCCAGTGTCCCGTCTCTCCGTCGAAGTAGACTTCATCGAAGGGGATGAAAATCTGCCTGCCGTCGAGGGTGACGCAGGTGAGCTTGCGCGAGAGTATGTTGACCTCGCTCACTCTCCATATGTCGTGGTCTATCTTGAGCTTCGTACCTTCACTCGGGGCTCCGGCCTTCTCTTCCATATAATATTCGTATTCATATGCAAGGCAGCACAGAAGCCTTCCGCAGGGGCCGCTGATCTTCGCGGAATTGAGCGAGAGATTCTGCTCCTTCGCCATCTTTATCGTGACGGGTTCCATCTCCCTGTTCATCGCATGGCAGCAGTAGTCCCTTCCGCAGACGGAAAGGCCTCCGATGAGACGCGATTCGTCCCTGACACCTATCTGTCTGAGTTCTATTCTCATTCTGAATACGGACACGAGGTCCTTCACGAGTTCCCTGAAGTCGACTCTCTCCTCGGCGGTGAAGAAGAAGATCACCTTGCTCTCCCCGAGAAGGAAGTGTGCGGAAATGAGCTTCATCTGGAGCTTATGCCTGATGATCTTCTCCCTGCATACCTCGATTGCGGTCTCTTCGCCTCTTCTGTTCTCCTCGTACTTCGCCATCTCTGCGGGGGTCGCGAGGTGATCGATCCAGAGCACGTCTCCGTCGACCTTCGTCTTCACGGGTTCTCTTCCCGTCTGGCAGCCGAAGCACGAAAGACACTGGTGCTCGTTCTCTCCGCCTTCGTATTCCTCGTTCTCACTGCAGAACTTCAGGCAGGCTCCGGTTACCTCCGGGTTACCGGGCTTGTAGCCCTCCCTGAAGGTCGGAGCGGGCCCGACGACGATTCCGAGGTCGAGGCCGAAGCGGGTGTCGTAGACAACAGGCGTCCCGGCATATATCACACTGTCCCACGCTCCGAGGCATATATCGTTGTAGGACGGGTTCTTTACAGCATATACATAAGCGCTCTCTTCTTCATGCGCTGTCTGCTTTTTCTTCATGGAATAAAAGTTAACACGGATAGGAGGGATTATCAATAAAGGGTCGAAAATTTAAGGCGTGTTTGTTATCATTGCCGCATGAACGGAAACGACTCCCTTATCCTTGCACCTCTTGCCGGCTACACCGACAAGGCCTTCAGAGAAATATGCTCGCTCTTCGGATGCCGGAGTGCGGTATCTGAAATGGTGAGTGCCGAGGGACTCGCAAGGGGAAGCGGAAAGACTGAGGAGCTCATGGAGAAATACGACGGGGAGAAGTTCCTCACCGTCCAGCTCTTCGCACCCTCTTCCGACCCCGTGGAGAGAGCTCTTCCCTTCCTGAGGGAAGCACATGTCGATGCAATAGACATCAACTGCGGCTGCCCGGTACCCAAGGTCGTGAAGACGGGAGCGGGTTCGGCACTGATGAGGAATCCCGGGAAGATGGGGGAAATCGTGAAGGTTCTCAAGGACAACCTCGATGTTCCCGTATCTGTGAAGTTCAGACTGGGGTGGGACAGGGAGAGCATCAACTACCTCGAGTTTGCAGAGACTGCGATTGAAAACGGAGCCGACGCCCTCACTCTCCATGCACGTACCCGTGCCCAGGGCTACGAGGGCAAGGCCGACAGAGAGGCCTTCAGAACACTCTCGAATACCTTCAAAGGTTCGGGAATTCCCCTCTATGCCTCGGGTGACATCTTCACTCCCGAGGACGCAGTCGATGTAATCACAAACTACGGAATGAGCGGCGTCATGTTCGCCCGCGGAGCCATCGGCAACCCCTTCATTTTCCGTGAGACGGAGGAGTACCTCCATACAGGTTCCTACACACTACCCTCACTCGAGGAAAAGAAAGAGACTGCGATGAAGCACTACGACCTCATGGTGAAATACTACGGGGAGACGATTGCCTCACACGCCATGAGAAAGCACGCCATCTCATACGTCAAGGGAATAAGAGGCTCCTCGGAGTGCAAGAACGCACTCTCGCTCGCAAAGAACAGGGACGATTACGAGAGAGCATTCTCACTTCTGAGATAGCTTCTCCTCCTTCTTCCACTTCAGCCAGTCCCTGTCGAGGACGGTTGTACGGGGCTTTGTGAGAATCACATCACACGGAAAGTCATCACACTGACCGCAGAAGGAAATTCCCTTACCGAGGACACAGTCACGTGCATAGCAGTCACCGTCCTTGTTTCCATTCATGCATCCGGCACAGCTTCCGGCCGCGAATGACGGACAGGACGGGCAGTAGAAGCCGCACCTTCCGACTACATCCTCGTCGATGTCTTTCCTTTTACCGTCTGCCTTCTCAGGAGGCTCGGCATTCAGAAACTTCCTTTTGTAGTTATCGTTTGCATAGAACTTCGTTCTGTCGTCATCACAGATCTTCCCGATGCAGAGCTTGACGTGGCTTACGTAGGCTTTCTTCCCTTCCCTGGCCTCAACCGTGTAGTTGTGGTCATTGATGTATACAGCACCTGTCTTCTTGAGAACATTCGCCCCCTTCGGAAGCGTGTAAATATTGCTTTCGCTCTTGTCTATCCTGGCCATGCTGCCCCCTTCTCTGTGCGTATATATACGTACAAGTTCAGACAAAATGCAAGTCCTTTTAAGATATAAAGCGGGAATTCTAGGCAACTTCAATTGCCGGGCAGTTCACACGTAAATGAGGGAGACACTCTCCCTCAGTTACCGAAAACTATCTTGTCAAGAAAGACTATGAAGAGGAAATATCCTCCCGCGAAGACCGCGGCGATGAGAAGCGCAGCCTTCACTGCGCCCCACATGAAGGAGCGGTAATTCTCGGGGGACATATCGTTCTTCTGTCCCTCGGGTCTGTCGGTAGGCTGCGGCGGGCGGTACCACGGCATGCCTTCGACATTCATGTCGGCAAAGCTTCTGCCGTCGTCCTCCCAGTCGTCCTTCTTATCCTTCTTACGGCGGGAAAACATCATTTCCTCTTCTTCGCTTCCTTCTCGGCCTTTTCCTTTTCTTCCTGCTTCTTCGCTTCTTCCATCAGCTGATTGCAGATTCTCGTCTCCTCATCGGTGTTGAAGAGATGGCATGCGCAGTAGTGTTCTTCTTCGATTTCCTTGAACCCGGGAGAAACGTACTTGCAGATTTCCATGCACTTGCGGCAGCGGGTGTGGAACTTGCATCCCTTCGGCGGATTCGCAGGTGACGGAATCGAACCCTCGAGGATGATTCTGTCCATGTGGAAATCCGGATCGGGCACGGGGATTGCCGAGAAGAGCGCTTCCGTGTACGGATGGAGCGGATGTGCGAAAAGCTTGTCGGTCGGAGCGAACTCGACCATGGAGCCCAGGTACATGACACCGACAGTGTCGGAGATGTGCTCGACAACCGAGAGGTCGTGGGATATGAAAAGATACGTCAGCCCGAACTGTCTCTGGAGGTCCTTGAGAAGGTTGATGATCTGTGCCTGAATCGAAACATCGAGCGCGGAAACAGGCTCGTCGCAGAGAATGAAGTCCGGATTGAGGGCGAGTGCACGCGCAATACAGATTCTCTGTCTCTGGCCGCCCGAGAACTCGTGGGGGTATCTGGCCTTCGCGTACTCCGGGAGTCCGCATGCTGCCATGACTCTAGTGATGTAGTCGTCGAATTCGTCGTCCGGGACGATATGGTGTTCCCTTACAGCCTCTCCGATGATTTCCCCTACCGGAAGACGCGGAGAGAGGGACGAATACGGATCCTGGAAGATGATCTGGATGTTCGGTCTCTCCTTTCTCAGTTCTTCCTTGCTCAGTGAGAAGAGCTCTCTTCCGTTGAAGTAGACTTCGCCACTCGTCTTCTCCTGGAGTCTCAGAATCGTTCTCCCGATTGTACTCTTACCGCATCCCGACTCACCGACGAGGCCCATCGTCGTACCCTTCCTGATCTTGAAGGAGACGCCGTCGACAGCCTTGACGTTGCCTATTGTCATCTTGAAGAAGCTGCTCTTGATGGGGAAGTACTTCTTGAGGTTCTTTACGACGAGAAGGTTCTCGGAATCCTTCTCCGCACCATCGAGTACCGATGCTTTCTTGATTTCCTCTTCTGCCATATTACAGCTCCTCCGGATTTACAGTCTTGGGGTATTCGATGACGTTCTTCTCGTCATAGAACCTGTAGCACGATACTACATGCGTGTCGCTTATGCGGATTGACGGCGGATAGATTCCGGCGCACTTCTCGCACTGCATCTCGCAGCGGTCGCGGAAGTAGCAGTAGTTCGGCATGTTTACGGGGTTCGGAACGTTTCCCGGAATGTTGTAGAGCTTGTCCACCTTCTTTCCGACAACCGGCTTGCTCTTCATGAGACCGATTGTGTACGGATGTGCCGGATGGTGGAAGATATCGTCGGCAGTGCCCTTTTCGATGACGCGGCCCGCATACATGACGACGACGTAGTCGGCCATGCCTGCGACGACTCCGAGGTCGTGTGTGATGAGCATGATCGAGGATCCGATCTTCTTCTTGAGGTTCTCGAGGAGATCGAGAATCTGAGCCTGGATTGTGACGTCGAGTGCAGTCGTCGGCTCGTCGGCGATGATGAGCTCGGGGTTGCAGGCAAGTGCGATTGCAATCATGACTCTCTGTCTCATACCGCCGGAGAGTTCATGAGGATACATCGAGTAGACGCCTTCCTTGTTCGCGATTCCGACCATCTCCAGGAGTTCTAGGGTTCTCGCCTTCACGTCCTCCTCGGACATCTCCTTGTTGTGGAGTGTGATTGCCTCGTCGACCTGCTCTCCGATACGGAATACCGGGTTGAGCGATGTCATAGGCTCCTGGAAGATCATACTCATGCGGTTGCCGCGGATTGTCTCCATGACGGAGTTCGGGGTGTTGACGATGTTGTATGCCGTCCCGTCGCCTCTGTTGAAGCGGATTTCTCCGCCGACGACCTGGCCCGACGGGCGCTGCAGGAGCTGCATGAGGGAGAGCGATGTGACGCTCTTTCCGCAGCCGGATTCTCCGACGACACCGACCGTGCTGTTCTTCGGAACCTCGAATGTGATCCCGTCTACAGCCTTGACGGTACCGACCTCGCTGAAGAAGAAGGTGCAGACGTTGTCGAATTCGACGACGTTGTCGGGATTCTTCATCTTCGTTATGTATAAGGATTCATCCTTGTTGGCGTTGGCTCTTTCGGCCTCGAGCTTCTTCGTGACCCTTCTGTTGAATCTGGTTATCCTTCTGGATTCCCTACCGGAAATATATGATGTGTGATCTGACATGAATTACCTCTTTCCCTTCGGATCGTAAGCGTCTCTCAAGCCGTCACCGACGAAGTTGAATGAAATGACGGTGAAGCTGATGAGAAGACCTACCGGAATCCAGATGTATGCATAGTGAGCCATAGCCGAAGCGGAGGAGACGCTGTTGATCATCGTTCCCCAGGTTGCAAGCGGATGCTTGACACCCAGTCCCAGGAACGAGAGCGTGGACTCCGTGATGATTGTTCCGCCGACACCCATTGTCGCGATGACGATGAGCTGGGGCATGACGTTCGGGATGAGGTGCTTGAAGATTCTGTCCTTGACCTTGATTCCCGTTGCCTCGGCTGCAATCATGAACTCCTGCTCACGGAATGAGAGGATCTGGCCGCGCACCAGTCTTGCGACTCCCGCCCAGCCCATGATTCCGAGAGCTGCCATCATGATGAAGAGACGGGTATATACGTCCATACGCATTGCGTCCATTATGGAGCCGAGAATTATCATGATAGGTGTACTCGGGAGACAGTAGAAGATATCTACAAGTCTCATGATTATGTTGTCCACCCAGCCGCCGTAGTAGCCCGCGAGGCCGCCGAGGATGACGCCGAGGATGAGTTCGAGAAGTACGACTACGAAGCCGACCATGAGCGATACTCTTCCGCCGTACATGATTCTTGCAAGTACGTCGAAGCCGTCGCCGTCGGTACCGAGGACATGCGACCACGAGGGGGAAGCGAAGCGGTCGATGACATACGTGATCTGGTAAGCCCAGAGCTCGTAGTTCTTGTCCGTTCTGTTGACTCTGATTTCAGTCGAGACGTATGTGTAGTTGCCGTTCTCGTCAACTTCGCTTCTTCCGTCCTCCGTCTGCTTGGGAAGATTGGTTTCGAAGGTTACGTTCTGGCCGCCTTCCTCGAGCATTCCGGAAATCGCTTCCGCAATATCCTGCTTGGCCTCGTAGGGGATTGTATCCTCACCGCTTGTGCGGCGGATGATGAAGGTGGAGAATTCACCGACTTCGTTGCCGTCAGCATCGAAGATCTCGACGACATCGCTGTCATCATCTCTTTCGAAATGGTATTCCTTTCCGTCTGCAGTGAAGGAATCGGATGTATAGACTGCAAGGAGTGCGTTGTTCCTGAATTCGTCACTGACGCTCTTCGTGCTGTCGTAGAGGTCGATGACGTATGTCGTGAAGACCTTTGCGATGCGGTTTTCGCCGACTGCATATACAGTGCTCGTGTCACCGGAAGTCGTCACGAAATACTCATTGCCGCCGGAAGTGAAGATCTGGTTGCTCTCGGCATTCTCCGCAGCCTTTTCGAATGAGGAGGAGAAAGTATCGCCCGTGTAGACGAAGCCGCCGACGAGCTTTGTGACGGAATAGTTCTTTCCGGTCGTTCTCCTGTAGTTGTACTGTACGCCGTCGACTGTAACGGAGCCGGAAGTACCCTTGAGAGCAGAGCTGATCTGATCCTTCACCGATTCGTCCACGTCGCCGGAGAGGACGGAGAGAGTTCTTGTGACACCGTCGTAGACAGCCCACTCGACTTCACTCGTTCCGAAGGATGCGACCTTGTCGGCCTTTCTCTGTCCGAGCGTGTAGACGTTCTCGCCTTCCATCGTGATTTCGTATGCATTGCCGTCGTCGTAGATTGCGATGTAGTCATCAAGCCCCGCACTCTGCATAGTCTTGATGTTGGTTGTCATGTAGCTGTTTGCACTTGTCTCGACCTTGATGGAGGAATCGACAGTGTAGCCGGTGAAGGAAGTGCTTTCAGTTGCGACACCGAGCTTGATGTTGATTGTATCGTACTTGTAGAAGGTCTCCTTCTGGCCGTATGCATAGAATACCGGACCGATGAAGCAGAAGACGAAGAGCACGAGGATGGAGACGAGGCCGAAGACCGCGAGGCGGTTACGCATGAAGCGCTTTGCGACCTGTCTTGTCGGGGAGAGAACCTTTACACGGGAGACGTCGTCGAGAGAGACTGCGTGCTCTGCCGAGTGGCTGCTCATATCCTTTTTCTTTAATACGTCATTGAGATTATATGAAGCCATTTTCCTACCTCCTCAGCTCAGTCTGACGCGCGGGTCGACCACGGCGTATAAAAGGTCGGAAATGAGGTTTCCGAGAAGTGTGAGAATGGAGATGAATGCAAGATAGAACATGATGAAGGGGATGTCTCCCTGGATCATCGAGTTGTAGGATGCATAACCTATTCCTCTTATTCCGAAGAGTGTCTCGGTGATGAGAGCACCCGAGAAGAGTCCGGGGAGCGAGCCGCCGAGTGTCGTGATGAGCGGAATCATCGTGTTGCGGAATGCATGGTGGTTGATGACCTTCTTCTCGGGAACACCCTTGGCCCTGGCTGTGCGGATGTAGTCGGCATTGAGGACCTCGAGCATGTTGGTACGCGTGTACCTCATGAGGCCGCCGATGGAGATGATGGAGAGAGTGAGGCCGGGGAGTACGAAGTGCTTTGCGACATCGAGAATCTTACCCCACTGGGTAAGCGTCTGATAGTCTCTTCCCTGCATACCCGTAAGGTCGAACCAGCCGAGCTTTATCGAGAATATGTACTTCAGAAGAGTTGCGAGGAAGAACGTCGGGAGCGAGATACTCACCATCGCGAAGACGGTGGTGAAATAGTCTGCAAAGCCGTACTGCTTCTTCGCAGCGAGGATTCCGAGCGGAATAGCGACGAGAATCTCGACAATGAAGGAAATGAGAGACAGGGCAAAACTGTACCATATGGTGTTGTGGAATTCCTGTGTGACGGGAATCGTCCATGCCCACGAGTCACCCCAGTTGCCGCTGAGGGCCGTTCCGAGCCAGACGAAATAACCTCTGATTATACCCTTGTCCATACCGTACTGGGCGTTCAGGTCGTCAAGCCACTCCTGGTAGCTCTTTCCCGCGCCCGGGCGGGATGCGAGTTCACGCGCCTTGGTCTCGAGGTAGTTACCAGGCATATTGTACATGAGCGAGTAGACAATGAGCATTACGAAGAAAAGAATCACAACACTGTATAAGAGTCGTTTTACCGTATACTTCAGCACTTCTTGATTGTCCTCCTTCTTACCGATTTTTCTGCAAACAGAGATAACGGACAGGAATTGCCCGAAAGTCATTTGTCAGATTAACTTATATTCATTCATTGGTCAATTTGTTTCTCGGATAACATAAAAGTTTATTTATGTAATTTATTTGTATTTAATTATTTGCATTAATGTTAAATATTAAAGCCCCCGGTTTCCCGAGGGCTCTGACAGTATGAGAAGGACTCTCTCTTACTTTGTTGCGAGAGTGTCGATTTCTGCATCCCATCCCCAGTACGGTGTCATGTCTTTCGGCATTGTGTCGTTGTTGATGCGGATTGTGGAAGTGACTGTGCAGTCCTTTCTCTGATAGGTCGGAAGCTCTACGCCCCAGTCCATGATGATTTCCATTGCAGTCTTGTATGTAGCCTTTCTGAAGTCTGTGTCAGAGGACTTTCTGCCTGCGATGATGAGAGCGTCGAGCTCGTCGTCCTGGATCTGGTAGTGGTTGGAGTTCGTGTTCTGACCGTTAGCGTTTCTTGAGTGGTAGACCTGATACATATCGGGGTCAACTGTGCTCTGCCATGCAGCAGCCCAGATCTCAGCCGTGTTGGCTTCGAGTGCGTTGTTCCATGTCGTGGAGTTACAGTCGTTGACTGTGAGTGTGATACCGATCTTCTCGAGAGCGTTAGCAGCGCCTACTGCGATTCCGTAAGCCGGGTGGTCCTGAGAACCGTCGCCCGGGATAAGTGCTTCGTAGACCATCTTTGCGCCTGCGGGAGCAGCTGTGAACTTGCCTGTTGCCTCATCCCATGTGTAGCCTGCAGCCTTGAAGAATCCGATTGCAGCCTGGAGAGCAGCTTCATACTTCTGCTCGTCGTTCATGTCGGATGTGTAGATGGCGTTGCCGTCGACATCCTTGGAGTAAGCAATCTGGTAACCGGCATCTGTCGGCTGAGGAGCAGCCCATGATGTGTTGGAGATAGGATACTGGATGACGGAAGCTCTGTCGCCGTAGTAGGAGTTGATGACTGTGTCTCTGTAGACGGAGAGGAGAGTCATGATACCCTTTCTGAGGTTCTTGGATGCTTCGCTTCCCGGTTCGCCGCCGACGTTGACGAGGTTTGCGTTGATACCGATATAACCGTATCCACGATAGTCAACGAGGTATGTCGTGAGAGTGTCGCCTACGAGCTCGCCGTTGGAGTTAGCGTCCTTGATGGCGTTGAGTGTGGAGTCACTGATGGACGGTGTTGCGATGTCGAAGGAACCTGTGATGATGCCCGGGACATAGTCGGAATCGGAAGATTCCTGGAAGAGCAGTGTGTCGATTTCGGGCTCGCCGAGGAAGTAGTAGCTGTTAGCCTTGAGTGTGACGACACCGTTGTTGTAGCTTTCGAATACGTACGGACCAGCTCCGAGAGGCTGAGTTGTCTTTGCTCTGACGATGGAGAGGTCTCCCTTCGGGAAGCCGAAGGAGTCAACACCGTTGTAGAGGGACTCGTCGCCGTAGTAGTGGAGAGGAACAATGTAGAAGCTCATGTTGTAGATTGATGTAGCATCAAACTCGGACATGTGGACTGTCAGTGTGTACTCGCCTGTCTTCTCGATACCGGAGATGGACTTCACGTCATCGCCTGTCGAGATACCATATGAGTAAGCGTTACCGGAAACGGAAGCGAGGCACTGGAAGATTGTGGATCCGGCTGTCTCTGTCTCTGTTGCTGTCATGATGTCTCCGCCGTAAGCGTCAACGATTGCATTCCAGTAGTCAGCAGCTGTAGCGCCTTCTGTCCAGTAGCTCTTGAAGCCCCACATAAACATACCGAGCTTGACCTGGAGGCCTGCATCAGCGAGAACGTCGTCAGCGGAAACTCCGAGATAGCTCTGCGAGTAGGAAGCTGCGTAGTTGGCTACGACATAGTCGACGATTTCCTGAGCGAATGCCTCACCTGCCTTGTCCATGTCAGCCCAGAACTGATCCTGGGTTTCCTTTGTCCAGAGTGAGTAGTCTGTGTTGTCCTTGCCTGCAGCGAAGATGAGAGAGTCAGCACTCGACATTGAGTTGTAGTACTCTTCCATACCGATGATCGGCTGAGCATAGATTGTCGAAGAACCGTCATATGTCGGGTCTGCGAGAACGTAGATGCCGAAGATGACGTCGTCGATTGTTGCATGGACACCGTCGGAGAAGTAGATGTCGTCTCTCATTGTGAGGTTGTAGTCGACTGTTCCGTCAGCGTTCTGAACGACTTCGACAGAACCTGCGCCCTGATAGAAGTAGTCTGTTCCGTTGTATGTGTGTGTTTCACCGTTGATTCCGTCATAGATGATGGCACCACCGCGGTCAGCAGCAAGAAGACCAAGCTGTGTCACGTCGACGATGTCCATGTCATATGCTGTTGCAGCGAAGAACGGAGAGAACTTCATACCGAAGGAACTTGTTGCGAAGACGGCTGTGGTCGGCTTCTCGACTACTGCTTCTTCCTTTGCAGGTGCAGCGGTAGTAGTTGTTGTAGTTGTCGTCTTTGTTGCTTCCTGGGCACCCTGAGCGAAGACGCTGAGTACGCAGAGAACCATAAGAACAATAGCTAAAGTTTTTTTCATTCCTAAATCCTCCCTGGAGGTATATTAAGCTTACAACGTAAGCGTGTTTACTTTTCATCTTCCGTATCCGGAAGTACCGTCGTTCCCGTCTTCTTCATCGCTATGTCCTTTCTCTTCGAAAAAAGCGACCACGATATGAAGACGATGGCGAGTGTGAGGGACAAAAGTATTGCATCCTCCGTGCTCTCACCGCTCGTTATCCAGCTGACGATGTGACCGACCGAGGAACAGAGGGAGAAGAAGAACGAGATGAAGACTGCAGCAACCATCTTCTCGGTCACCTTGTCCTTCTCTTCTCTTTTGTACTCTCCGTCCCTTTTCATCAGAAGGGCCGCCGCGTCGCTCTGGTAGAGAAGAGGAAAGGCAACTGCAATCAGAGGAAGTGATATGTACATCACCCTGCCCTTATCGCTGTTGATCAGAAGACTGAAAATCAGGATTACCCATTCCAGTACAGTCGACCGGATGAACATCCTCCGTGTCTTCACGATCTTTTCCCCGCTCTTCTCGAAGCTGAAGATATCTCCCCGGTATACCGGTTTCGTCACCAGCCTGCCTTTTCTGTCCCTTACATTCTCCAGGCGGTAATCACCGACGTACTTTCGCGATATCATTCCACTCCCATCACCCGCTCTGCACATTTTTACACATACAAAACGGAAAACGCCCTTTTAGAATACAATAAGTACCGAGCACATTTCAACTGTCTGAAGAAGATTTTGCAAATATACAGAAAAGATGAACAGATGTTAACTCTTTATGAATCATCGAATACCCTTCCCCGTATCACTGTCGGCAGTAATGAATGAGCTGTATCTTTATGCATTTTCTGCATACCGCATCTGTTCAAAACATGTGTTAAGAGCATTTTTCTTCTTTGATTTTTGGTTTTTGCATAGTGTAAAATCTACTCAGAGGTAGAAACATGAGAGTTCTAGTATTAGGAAGCGGCGCCAAGGATCATGCGGCAACATGGTGGTTGAGTCAGAGTACATTCATTTCCGAGCTGTTCATCGCTCCGGGTAATCCCGGAACAGAGGACATCGCGACGAACCTCCCCTCCACAGACCCATCATCGCCCGAGGAAGTATACAGGGCGGTCATCGAACACAACATAGACACGGTATTCATAGGAACGGAAGCCCCGCTCATTGCGGGCGTCAGGGATTACCTGACGGAGAGAGGCGTCAACTGCTGCGGAGCTACGAAGGAAGCGCTGAAGCTCGAGGACGACAGAGCCTTCTCGAGGGCGTTCACGCACCGTCACGGCATCCCCGTGCCGGACAATGCGGTATTCCGCACAAAGGAATCGCTCTCCCGGTACCTCGACGAACACAGGGGAATCAGGTACACGATAAAGTCCAATTCGATAACTCCCTCGAGAATCATGCTCTCCTCGTCGGATAAGGACGATCTTCTGAGGTACGCCGACCTCCTTTTGGAGAAGGGTCCGGTACTCCTCGAGAACCATATCGAGGGCCTGCACGTGACGGCCACGGTCTTCGTCGACAAGAACGGCTACCTGCTGCTGCCTCTTGCGAATGAATACACCAACGTCTCGAAGGAACAGGGAACTCCGACGGGAGGAATGGGTGCAATCGCTCCCGTGCCGCTGAGGGACTTCGTCGAGGACGACATACGCAATCTCATCATAAGCCCCACGCTCGAAGGCATGAAGGAGGAGGGACTTGCGTACAACGGCGTCCTCACCCTCTCCATCGTCATCACCCCGACGGGTCCGGTACTCGTGGACTACCACGTGAGACTCAACGACCCCGCAACACAGGCTATGGTTCCTCTCATCCGCACGGATGTCATGGAAATCATGTCGGCCGTGAAGGAGAACAGGGTGAGCTCAATCGAACTCGAACTCAACTCCTTCAGCACTGTCGCAGTCGTTCTTGCGGCACCCGGCTACCCTCTGAAGCCCGAAGTCGGTACCGCGATAAAGGGAATAAGCAATGCCTTCCTGATGAACACCACGGACAAGCCCCTCGTCTTCATCGGCGCCATCGACAGAAATGATGAGGGAGATTACTGCACAAGCGGCGGAAGATGCATCACGGTTGTGGGAAGAGGAAGCAGCATAGTCGAAGCCAACGAGCAGGCCTATGCCCTCATAAAGGAGAAGAACTTCGCATCCCTCTGGTACAGGGACGATATCGGAAACAGGTTCTTCAATCAGTAATAATCTAATGTATATAAGTTGAGCCTCCTTAGCGGAGGCTCTCTTTTATCCGTTTGTTCTTCTGAATTCGTACATCAGGATTCCCGCCGCAACGGAGACGTTGAGCGAGTCTATATGGCCCCGCATCGGAATCGAGACTATGCAGTCGCAGTTCTTTCTCACCAGGCTCGACATTCCGCTTCCCTCGCTTCCCATCACGATTGCGGTGCGCTTTGCGAACTTCTCACTGTACGAGGAGTCACCGTTCATGTCGGCGCCGTAAATCCAGAAGCCGTTGTCCTTGAGTGTCTTTATTTCCCTTGTGAGGTTCGTCACGACAGATACGGGAACGTACTGCGCAGCCCCGGACGAGACCTTTACGACAGTTTCGTTCGCCTGTACGGCACGGCGTTCGGGAATGAGGACAAGGTCCGCTCCGAACTGGTCTGCAGACCTGAGTATTGCTCCGAGGTTATGCGGATCGGTTATTCCGTCGAGGATGAGAACGAAAGCGCTGTCGTCCTCTCCGAGCCTGTTGCAGAATTCGTCAACAGTGGTCTCGATGAGCCTCGAGGCTCCCTTTCTCGGACCGCCGAGGTCTAACAGCGCTCCCCTGAGGTCGACGCCTTCCATCATTCTCGAAAGCTCCTCTCTGCTGAGCTTCTTCACCGCAACCTTGCCCGTGAGGACAGCCTCTCTCTCGAGAGCCTGTATTCTCTCGCCGCCGCCGCGCTGGAGGTACAGAGTCGAACCCATTCCGGCCTTCTTCAGAGCCTCTTCGATGGCATGGTAGCCGTAGACCTTCTCGCCCATTTATCTCTCCTTAATCGTTTGTGAACTGGACAGGCTTCGGAGCCTTTGTCGGAGCCATTGTATCATAAAGCTCCTTCATAATCTTCCTTTCCCTGAGTCCCAGTCTCTTCGGAATCTCGACGACAATCTTGAGATACATATCGCCTCTGACGCCGCCCCTGAGTGACGGTACTCCCTTGCCCTTGAGTCTCAGGAGCTTGCCCGACTGCGTTCCCTCCGGGATGTCGACCATGACGTTCGTGCCGTCGATTGTCGCAACCTCGATGGTGTCGCCGAGAGCTGCCTGGACGAAGGAAATCGGAACCTGGAGGTATACATCGTTGCCGTCCCTTACGAAATACTTGTCAGGGCGTACGTTCACAACGAGGATGAGGTCTCCGTTCGGTCCGCCGTTCTGGCCCGCGTCTCCCTTGCCTCTCAGCGTCAGTCTTGTTCCGTCGTCGCTTCCCGCGGGAATCGTCACGCTGAGCTTCTCGCTTTTCCTGACGGATCCCGTGCCGTGACACTCGGAGCAGGGATTGTCGACCACATAACCCGTTCCGCGGCATGTGCGGCAGGGCTGTGACATCTGGAAGAAACCGCCGCCCGAAATCACCTGGCCCGAGCCGCCGCAGGTGGGACAGGTTCTCCTGCCCGTGCCTCCGGTACCCTTGCAGGACGGACACTGGTCGTCATGCGAGAAGGAAATCTCCTTCTTGCAGCCGAATGCGGCTTCCTTGAAGTCTATCGTGATGTCGTATCTGAGGGACTGGCCCTGTCTGGGGCTGGATGCGCTCCGGCTGCCGCCGCGCGACGAACCGCCTCCGAAGAAGGACGAGAATATGTCGGAGAAGCCTCCCGAGCCCCCGAAGAGGTCGGAGAAGTCCCTGTAGACATTCTGGTAGCCGCCGCTTGCAGCGCCACCCATGCCGTCGACCCCTGCAAAGCCGAACTGGTCGTATGCACTTCTCTTCTTCTGGTCGGAAAGGACCTCGTAGGCCTCGCTGGCCTCCTTGAACCTCTCCTCTGCATCCTTGTCACCCGGATGGGTGTCGGGATGGTTGGCCATTGCAATCTTACGGTAGGCCTTCTTTATCTCCTCCTCGGTTGCACCCTTCTGCACTCCGAGGACTTCATAATAATCACGTTTTGCCATATCACCATATAATACGCCATAGAGGCAGCACCGTTGATGTGCTGCCTCCGGGGGTATCTCCCTCTAATCGTTATTTGACTTCTTCGAAGCTGGCATCCATCGTGTCGTCGTTCGAGCTCTGGGAACCGCCGTTCTGCTGAGCGCCGTTGTCCTGGCTCTGCTGATACTGCTGGTACTGAGCACCTGCGCCCGCACCCTGCTGTGCCTGCTGAGCCTGCTGAGCTTCGTAGACCTTCTGTCCGAGCTGCATCGAAGCGCTCTGGACCTTCTCGGTCTTCGCCTTGATCTCCTCAGCCGTTGCGTTTGCATTGGCGAGAGTATCCTTGAGCTCCTTTACTGCCTCTTCGATATTGCTTCTCTCCTGAGGTGTCACCTTGTCGCCGTAGTCCTTGAGGGCCTTCTCGGTAGCGTAGACTGTAGTCTCTGCGTTGTTCTTTGCCTCGATTGCCTCTCTTGCCTTCTTGTCGTCCTCTGCATGAGCTTCGGCTTCCTTGACCATCTTGTCGATGTCGGCTTCGCTGAGACCCGAAGAGGATTCGATTCTGATCTTCTGCTCCTTGCCTGTTCCGAGATCCTTTGCAGATACGTGAACAATGCCGTTTGCATCGATATCGAATGTGACTTCGATCTGAGGTACTCCCCTCGGTGCCGGAGCGATGCCTTCAAGGTTGAACATACCGAGCGTTCTGTTCTGGGATGCAAGCTCTCTTTCACCCTGGAGAACGTGAATCGACACTGCCGTCTGGCCGTCCGATGCAGTGGAGAAGATCTGGCTCTTTCTCGTAGGAATGGTTGTATTCCTTTCGATGAGCTTTGTGCTTACTCCGCCGAGTGTCTCGATACCCAGTGAAAGCGGTGTGACATCGAGAAGAAGAACGTCCTTGACATCTCCCTTGAGAATACCGCCCTGGATGGATGCGCCTACTGCGACGACTTCATCGGGGTTGACACCCTTGTGGGGTTCCTTGCCGAAGAGCTTCTTGACTTCTTCCTGTACCATCGGGATTCTTGTCGAACCGCCGACGAGGATGACTTCGTCGATATCTGCAGCCGTAAGGCCTGCGTCCCTGAGTGCGTTCATGCACGGAACCTTTGTCTTCTCGACAAGCGGTTCAATCATCTGCTCGAACTTAGCTCTTGTGAGCTCCTTCTGCAGGTGCTTCGGGCCTGTTGCATCAGCTGTGATGAACGGGAGGTTGATGGTTGTCTGAGTCGAGGAGGAGAGAGTGATCTTAGCCTGCTCTGCAGCTTCCTTGAGTCTCTGGAGTGCCATCTTGTCGGAAGTGAGGTCGATGCCGTATTCCTTCTTGAAGTCACTTACAAGCCAGTCGATGATGACCTGGTCGATGTTGTCTCCTCCGAGGTGTGTATCACCATTGGTGCTCTTTACCTCGAAGACACCGTCGCCGAGTTCGAGAATTGAAATATCGAATGTGCCGCCGCCGAAATCGTAGACTGCAATCTTCTCTTCCTTGCTCGAATCCTTGCCGAAGCCGTATGCGAGAGCAGCAGCCGTCGGTTCGTTGACGATTCTCTTGACGTCAAGGCCTGCGATTCTTCCTGCATCCTTTGTTGCCTGGCGCTGTGCGTCGTTGAAGTATGCAGGAACAGTGATGACTGCTTCCTTGATCTCCTCTCCGAGGAAGTCCTCGGCTGTCTTCTTCATCTTCTGAAGAACGATTGCCGAAATCTCCTGAGGAGAATAGAGCTTGCCGCTGATGTCGATCTTTATCTCGTCGTTAGCGCCAGAAGTAACCTTGTAGGGAACCATCTTGATTTCCTCTGCCACTTCGTGGAACTTTCTTCCCATGAATCTCTTGATTGAATAAATGGTGTTCTCGGGGTTTGTAACCATCTGGTTCTTAGCGGGCTTACCCACGAGTCGCTCGTCGCCCTTGAATGCCACGACACTCGGAGTCGTTCTGTCTCCTTCGCTGTTTGCGATGACGCTGGGTTCGTTGCCGTCCATGACTGCAACGCAGCTGTTTGTTGTACCGAGGTCAATACCAATAATCTTTCCCATATTCTTAATCTCCATTAATTATCTTTTATATGTTTTGTTTTGATGAATCCCTTCATCAGTGTCTAAAATAATAAGAGCCTTTCAAATCGTCAAATTTATTTTGTTAATTCTTTTCAATTTTTGGGCTTAGCTACGAAGACCTTCGCAGTGCGGAGAACCTTGCCGTGGAGAAGCCATCCCTTTGCGCATTCCATGGCAACCTCCTCCTTCTCGATTCCCTCCTTCTCCTGGACGCCGTAGGCTTCCATAGTGTTCGGGTCGTAGGCCGTGCCGGGGGTGCTCTCTATCATCTCGAGGCCCCAGTTCTGCCTGAGTACCTGCAGAAGGTGGTCCTTCACCATCACGACTCCCTTTCTCAGGGATTCGACATCGCTTGTGGTCTCTGCAGCGTCGATGGCGCGTGCGAAATTGTCGAGAGGCTCGAGAAGATCGGAAATGAGGGATTCGTTTGCGTATTTCACCGCATTCTCCTTCTCGGTTCTGAGCCTCTTGCGGTAGTTCTCCGTCTCGGCTGCACGCCTGAGGTCATCGTCCTTCATTCTGGCCACTGTCTCCTCGAGTTCGGCGACCTTCGCCTTGAGGGTGTCGACTTCGGAGAGTTCGTCGCTCTCCTTCTCAACTGTCTCCACGTCTTCGGCTTCGACTACTTCCTCGTCCTTTTCAGCAACGGGTTCAGCGTTTTCCTTTACCTCTTCAGTCTTCTTTTCTTCTTCAGCCATTATATTCTTCTTTCCTTTTTCTTTTTTCTTCTTTTTCATAAGAGAAGGCCTCCCCGGCCTCCTCTAGTAAGTTAACTGTAAATAATGTAATCGTCAAATCAGAGGTCGTCGTCATCGCTGACGTCGACTTCCTCCTCGGGACCTATGACAACGTCCATCTCCTCGAAGACGGGCTTCTTCGGCTTGTCCTTCTTCTTCTCGTCCTGGAGAGCCTTCTGCTGTCCCTTGAGTCTCACGAGATTCGCTTCCTCGTTCAGTCTCTCGTTCTTCGCCTGCGCCTTCAGCGACTCGAGCTTCGCCCTGTCCTCCTCGAGTGTCGACACCTCGTTCTCGAGGGACTTCTGCGTCTGCTGGAGGTTCCAGATCTCCTCCTTGAGCTTCGTGACGTTCTCGACCTGCTCCGAGAGCTCGGCTTCCGTCTCCCTTATCTTGTTCCTGAGGTCCCCGAGGCTCTCCTCGGCTTCCTTCACCTTGCCGTGTGCCGTTCCCGTCAGAATATGGTAGGCCTTCTCGCTGTCACCCGTTGCACGCGACACCGTCTTCAGGAACTCGTCTCCCTGGCCCTTGATTCTCGAAAGAATCTGCATTGCGTCGTTCTGTGCCTTCTCCACGACTTCATCGAGCGAGTCCGAGCATCTCTGTCTGTACTGTGTTCTCTTGTCCTCGAGACGCGCCACCTCCGCATCGAAGAGCTGCTGCTTGCTTTCTATCGTTCTGTCGAAGGAGGCTTCGAGTTCGTCCTTCTTTCCCGTCAGCGTGACCATGTCGCTCTCGATCTCGGCCTTCTTTTCGTCGAGCGCCGTCGTGCACGAGAGTATGATTTCGTCCTTTTTAGCCGAACAGGAGGATGTGTTGTCCTCGCTCTCCTTCTTCAATGCGTCAACACTGTCTCTGAGGCTCTGAAGCACCTTCTCAGCCTCTCCCGAGAGTCTCTCTATCTGGCTCTTTATGTCGTTCTCGAGAGATGTCATCTTCTCCGAGTATGCCGTGAGGGAGGCGTCGATCTCGCCGCTCTTTTTATCGAGGGAGGCTTCTATCTCCTTCTCCTTCTCCTCAAGTCTCTCGCCGGAGTCGGTTATGGCCGTTTCAATCTCCGTCCTTCTGCCGTTGAGGCTCTCCTCGAGGGCCTTCTCCTTCTCGGCGATGCGCTCCGAGTAGGCGTCAAGCGATGCGGCGACCTCCTCTTCCTTGTCCCTGAGCTTCTCCTCGAGTGTGTTCTCCGTGTTCTTTATCGCACTCTCGAGTTCTCCCGAGGACTGTGCGACCTTGCCGTCTATCTCGGTAAAGAGTGCATCTCTTCTGCTCTCGTATGCCTGGAGAGTGGAGTTGCGGTCGCTCTCGAGTTCGGCGTTCCTGTCCTCGAAGGCCTTTATGACTCCGTCCTTCTTGAGTTCAAGGTCGTCAAGCTCAGCCTTTGCGTCGGTGATGAATGCGTTGATGTCATCCTTGTGGGCTCTCACCTCACCCTCTATCTCACCGGCCTTTGCGTTGAGGGCGTCAAGCTGGCCCTGCGCCGTAATCTCCTGCTCGCGGCAGATATCGTCATAGGCCTTCTTCTCCTGGGCGATGTAGTCGGAGAACTGCACCTTGGCCCTGTCGAGGGACTGGGAGAAGGCGGTGAGCATCTCCGCATTCTCCTCCTTCTGGTTCTGGGCTGCAGCCTTGAGGTCCTGCTCGGTCGATGCCACGAGTCTCACGTAGTCGGCCTTGAGGGAGTTCATCTGCTGGGTAAGCCTCTCGACTTCCTTCTGGAAGGATGCCGCGTATTCGTTGACGGCCTCGATCTTCCTCACTTCGCTCTGGACCGCGTAGAGTCTGTTCTCCGCCTGTTCGGTCTGTACCTTGAGCTTCTTGAGTGCATTGCCGTAGTTCTCGCAGACGCCGGAGAGGTCGTCGAGTTCCCTCTGGTGTACGAGGACGAGGTCTATCGACTCTGCAAGGTGCTCCTGCACCGTCGTAGCGTACTCGACCCTGCTCGTGACGTTCTGCTCGCAGTCGCGCGCTGTTGCGGTTATACGGTTCGATATCGAATTGGCTTCGTTACGGAAGTTCTTGATCTGCTGGTTGACCTTCTTCAGGGACTTGTCCTTTCTGTCCGCTGCACGGAAGGCGATTATGATTATGAGATTGAGTAGGAAACAGACTCCTATTGCTATATAGATGTTCGTTACCGATTGCATATTACTCTCCGAATAGTTTTTCCTTAAGTTCCTTCCAGTCCGACACCGTAAGGTCGGCTTCGGACTTCTTCCCCTCAGAAGATATTAGCACACTTTTCAGCCCTGCGTACTTCGCACCGAGAATATCTTTCCTTTCACTGTCTCCGACGTAGAGGATGTTTCCTCTCTCCACTCCGAGTTTCTCCCCGAGTACGATGAACGGCGTCTGACAGGGCTTGCTGCGGCCCATGTCCTCGCTCGAGAGCTGTACGGGGAAGAAGGACTCGAGTCCCATTGCGCTGAGCTTCGTTCCGACGGGGAAGTCGGAAAGCACGGCCATAGGGTAACCTTTCTCCTTGAGGAGGGAAAGCACCTCTCTCACTCCGTCGTACGGCTTAATGTTCAGAAAGAGGCGGCTGTAGGTGTCCGTGAAGACCTTCTTCTCCTTTCTGAGGAACTTCGAAACCGTTCTTTCGTCCGCCTTTCCGTACATTATCGCACACATGCGCTCTGCGTTCTTCTCTCTCGTCAGAGGCTCGAGCTCGAGGAAGCTGTCCTTTGTCCGGAGCATCTGACGCGCCTTATTGTAGGAAAGTGCGAAGGGAAGATGGAAAATCGAAGCCCTGAGGACCCGTCTGTTCGTCTGGGAGAGGGGATAGAACGTTCCGTCGATGTCGAAGGCGACAGCCTTTATGTTGTTGTCCAGAAGGAATCCCATCAGGAACCTCTCTTCGACGCTTTCTTCTGCCTTGTGTTGCGCACGATTTTCTCGGCTCTCTCCCTCTCCTTGCCCATTCTCGCTTTTCCGCCGGGCTTCTTCGCCGTTCCCTTCTTACCCGATGGAGACGACGAGCTCTTCTTCATGACGGCACGGATCTCCTTCTCCTCCTTCGTCGGGCCCTTCTCGTTGAGGCTTGGGTTGCGGCGTCTCTCCCTGAGAGATATCTCGACGGGAACGTACGTGAAACCGAGGTCACGACGTATGCAGTTCTTGAGGTACGAGATGTATGTTTCCGGGAAGCCGTGAATCTTGTTTACAAACAACAGGAACCTCACCGGAGCCGCACTGACCTGGGTTGCGTAGAGCACCTTGAAGTAGCCCGTTGCGGAGCGCGGAGGCTCCTGCTCGCTCGTCCACTGCTTCAATGCCTCGTTGAGCGGCGCCGTGTCGACTCTCTTCTGGAGCTGACGGTATACCTGCCAGACTATGTCGAGCATCCTGCCGACATCCGTTGCCTCGAGTGCGGAAATCGGAACGAGGGGAGCGAAGTTGAGGACGGGGAAGAGGAATCTCACCCTGTCCTTTATCGCCTCGAGTTCGTTGCCCACTCCAGAGAGCTTGTCTATCTTGTTGAGACATAACACGACTCCCTTCCCGCGGCGGACGATGAGCTGAGCTATCTTCTTGTCCTGCTCGGCAAGTCCTTCCGTGACGTCGATCATCAGGAGAACGACGTCTGCCTCGTCTATTGTCTTTATAGCTCTGTTGACCGAGTAGTATTCGACATCCTCCTCGACCTTGGTCTTACGCCTTATTCCTGCAGTGTCGAGAACGGTGTAGTCCGTCCCCTTGTAGACGAAGGTTCCCTTCATGACATCCCTCGTCGTTCCGGCGATGTCGGACACAATCGAAATGTCCCGTCCCGTAAGGAGGTTCGTGAGCGTGCTCTTTCCCGTGTTCGGCTTACCCATTATCGCAAGCTTTATCGACTCCGGTTCGTCGGGAATCTCCTCGGTTCTCTCGAGATTGAGCATCCCGAGAATCGTGTCCTCGAGCTCCTCGATTCCGAGTCCGTGTGCGGAAGATATCCCCACGACACGCTGGAAGCCGTAGGAGAAGTAGTTCCAGACTAGGTCGTCACGTGACGGGTCGTCGACCTTATTCACGACAAGGACGACCTTGTCGGTGTAGGGCCTGAGTTCCTCGACGAGCATCATGTCCTCGGCCGTGACTTCGGTGCAGTCCATGAGAAAGAGGATTATGTCGCTCTGGGGAAGAATCGAGAGGGACTTGTCTGTGACGGCATAGTCTATTCCGACCTTGTCGAGCTTGACGCCTCCCGTGTCGACAAGCGTTACGGGGTGGTTCCCGAGGAGCCATCTCTCGGGAATCGGGTCACGTGTGACACCGGGAGTGGGGTCCGTGATGGCCCTTCTCTTACCCACAAGTCTGTTGAAGAGTGTGGACTTACCCACATTCGGACGGCCCACAATCGAGACGAGGGGGAGAGTCGTATCTATATCTGCCTTGTTTCTTATATCCAGTTTCTCTGCCATGGAGTTTCCTCTGTGTTATAACTTATATGATTATGTGAAAATACCAGTGTTAAAATCTAGCTGTTTACCCGAGCTCTGTCAAACCGCCCCGAGCCCCTTGAGGTACTCTTCCACATTCCGGTACTCAACGCCGTTCTCCTCCGTATGGTTTTCACCTCTGTAGAGAACGTATCTTCCCGTCACCTTTCCGTAGACGGCTTCGACGGCACTGACCATCTCAGCGTTCGCGAGATGGCGGTACTGCCGGGGATTCCTCTCCTTCGAGTGCTTGATTTCGTAGAGTCCGCTTGTCATCTTCTCCCTGTCATAGACGACCATGTCGAATCCGCCGTCGCTGAAGCGTATTCTGAAGACCTTCTTTCTCTTCTTCTCCAGAGCCTTCTTCGTCTCGAGTATGACAATGTCCTCGAGCATGCGGCCCATGACGTCCTCCGTGATTTTGTCTTCGATTGCCTTCATCGTCTGAGGCGGAAGGACGTTTATCTGCGGATCCGAGAGGACGGACCAGACGAGAGCCCCGGCCTGACAGAAACGCATTCCGGGCTGTGTGAAGATGACATAGTTCTCGACCGTGTTCAGTTCCGGCTTCCCGGGATAGCGGTTCTCGATGGTAACGCTCTCGATGAGGTCGAGCGCTTTCAGGTACTCCCTTATCTCCTCGGCGTGAGCCTCCGTTATTCCGATTGCCATCTCTTCCTTCTCCCTGATTGAGAGGATTTCCTTCAGCTTTGCGATAATCGGAGCGGTGTCGATTCTGTCGAGTATGTCAGTCCTCTTCTCTTCGTCCCGCTCAGAGCGGAGGAGCTGAGACGCCGACCTGAGGTCATGGGACTTGAAAAGCGACGTCATCACCTTCACGGTGAAGGAATGGTTCATGTCTTCGATTATTCTGTTGATCGCAGACGTCAGCTCGTCCTTTTCGTAGAGCGACCTCAGAGCTCTGAAATACCTTCCGTCCCTGCAGCACTCGAGAGAACGCTGTATGTTCTCCGAAATCGCGGTGTCTATGTAGTGTCTCGTCGATTCGTCATCCCTGAACGAGGCATCGGAGGCGTTGACATCCGCAGAAGCGAAATCGAGCTCGCCCGCCCTCAATGTTCCTCCGTAGCGGATGTATTCGTCCGTGTCGTCTATCCCGAGGAGTCTCGAGTGCTCTCTGAAGGGAATGTATGTCGTGTGGACCGTCACCGCCCTGTCGTAGAGCTCGTCGGAGACGGCAAGATGGAAGCCCAGCGAATCCGTCCCGGAGAGGACTATCTTCATCCCCTGGGCTGAATAGACGTCCGAGAAAAGAGAGGACGAATCGATGAAGTCGGAAAGAAGCGTCACTTCGTCTATGAAGATGTACACAAAGCCGCTGTCCCGAAGGCGGATCATATCGCCGTTGAGAGCGGCGACAGTGTCGCTTGTGCGGCACTTGATGTAGGCGGAGCGGGAGAACATGGTACTGTCGAAGTCATTGATAATCTGCTTTATAAGAGTCGTCTTTCCCGTGCGTCTCAGACCGTAAAGGACACATACCCTGTCCGATGTTTCCCCATGGACATAATCTCTGATCAAGCCGTAGCAGTCTCTCTTCCGGTACTTCGCTGCACTTTCAGCAAAAACAGCAAGAGACTCACCCGTCGACACATTCGTCGCATAGCCGGGTGCGGACTTTCTGTCGCTTCCTCTTCCCTTCAGAGCCTTCAGCTCCTTCTCGAGTGACTTTCTCTCTTCGATTTCCCTTGAGAGAGTCTCGACTTCGTCATCCGGTATACGGACGCTGTGCTGTCTTCCGCCTTCCGTCCACTGCCTGTAGTGATACGTCTTCCCGTTTATCTTCCTGTGCGTGACATACCCTTCCGGGAGTTCTGAGAGTTTTTTCTCAATTTCATCAGACCGTAACATTCTTTCACCTTCATTCCTAGTTTAACCGGATTTACCGAATTGTAAACGGTTAAGACGGTAAAAGACCATATTTGAGTTTTTTCCCTCCCGGTGTCATAATCTGGAACATGGAAAAGGAAAAAGAGAGTTCATCCTTCAGATACATTCTCGTGATGTACATTCTTCTTTTCGTCGTCTTCGTTCCCCTTTTCTTCATCCTCAGGCCCGTGATGGTCAGAAACATAGAGGAAAGCGGAATCGTGGAGAAGGCGAAGGAATACAGGGAAAACGGCGGAAAACAGAGCGGAAGCTGCACCGTTGCCCTTGTCTCGGGAGATGATTACGTCTTCACGGAAAGGACGGTAACCTGCTCCTCTTCCGACCTCCATTCCCTCCTCGAAGCCCTGCTTCTGCCCCTAAGCGACGAAGAAAGGGAAAAAGGACTCTCGTCGGCAATTCCAGAGGGAACGAGGCTCGTCGGGGCGACTGCGGAGGACGGTTTCTTCTTCGTATCGCTCTCCGATGACTTTCTCGAATCCGGAAACCTTGACGATGCATACGACGAAATAAAAAAGACCCTCGAAAGCCGTTACTTCGTCGAGAGTCTTACAGTCATATGTGGCGATAAGCTTATCAGCTTCTGAATCTTTCGATTGAAAGAGCCTTCCCGCTCTGTGTATCGACTTCGATTATGACACCGTCAATCGTGCCCTTGCCGTCTGCGACTTCGCTTCGGATCGGGAGCTGCGTGAGCTGACGCTCTATCGCCTTCTCGACGCTCGAACCGATGACTGCGCCGTGGACTCCTGTGAGCCCGAGGTCCGTTATATACGCCGTTCCTCCGGGAAGTATCTTCTCGTCTCTCGTCTGGACGTGGGTGTGTGTTCCGACAACGGCAGTAACCGTTCCGTCGAGGAAGAAGGAGAGAGCCTCCTTCTCCTCCGCGCTCTCGGCGTGGAAGTCAACAAGGATTATCGGGGTGGTCTTACGGATGTTGCGGACAATCGCCTCGGCCTTGCGGAAGGGGTCGTCTGTGTCCATGAGCTCGATTCTGCCCTGGAGATTGATGACGCCTACCTTGTATTTACCGCAGCTTCTGATTGTCCAGCCCTTTCCGACGCAGGGTTCGGGATAGTTCGCAGGCCGGAGGATATCGTCCGTACTGTCGAGAACGGAGAAGATCTCGTCCTTCTGCCAGATGTGGTTGCCGCTCGTGATTACGTCGACTCCGGCTTCCTTCATCCTGTTGTAGTCATCGACTGTTATTCCGAAGCCGTCAGCGGCATTCTCGCCGTTAGCGACAACGAAGTCTATCCTGTTATCTCTGACAGCAGAAGAGAGCCCCAGAAAAAGGGCTCCCATTCCTGCACTTCCCGATATGTCCCCGAGCATGAGGACTCTCAGTGTGTTTTCCGTCACTTTGCGTACTCCACGACTCTTGTTTCACGGATAATCGTGACCTTGATCTTTCCGGGGTACCTGAGCTCGGCTTCGATTCTCTCTGCAATCTGCTGGGCAACCTTCTTTGCGCCTTCATCCGAGACGACATCGCTGTTGACGAGTATTCTCAGTTCCCTTCCGGCCTGGATTGCAAATGCGTTCTCGACACCGTCGAAGCCCTTTGCAATGCCCTCAAGCGACTCGAGCCTCTTGATGTAGTTGTCGATGGATTCCCTTCTTGCACCGGGGCGTGCCGCACTGATGGCATCGGCTATCTGTACGATGATTGCCTCGATGCTCTCCGGCTCCACGTCGTTGTGGTGCGCAAGTACGCAGTTCACGATCTTGTCGTCTTCGCCGAGTCTCTTCAGGAGTTCTCCGCCGATTTCCGCATGGTTTGCTTCGCTCTCGGTTTCGGCACCCTTTCCGATATCGTGCAGGAGTCCCGCCCTCAGCGCTACTTCGCTGTCGGCACCGACTTCGGATGCAATCATACCGGAGAGAATTGCGACTTCCTTCGAGTGAAGAAGCACGTTCTGACCGTAGCTTGTTCTGAAGTGGAGTCTTCCGAGTGCTCTGATGAGCTCGGTTCCCATATTGTGGATTCCGAGGTCGAAGACAACCTTCTCTCCCTCGTCCACGATGATTCTTCCGATTTCCTTGCTGACCTTGTTGACAACTTCCTCGATTCTTGCCGGATGGATTCTTCCGTCCTGTACAAGACGCTCGAGTGCGACACGCGCTATCTCCTTCCTTACGGGATCGAAGCACGAAATGACGACAGCCTCGGGGGTATCGTCAATGATGATGTCGACGCCCGTGAGGGTCTCGAGAGTGCGGATGTTACGACCCTCCCGACCGATGATTCTTCCCTTCATCTCATCCGAGGGAAGAGCGACACTTGTAGTCGTTATCTCACCCGAAACCTCGGTTGCAAGACGCTGGATTGATGTGATTATGATGTCACGCGCCTTCTTGTCGGCACTGAGCTGGGCTTCCTGTTCGATCTTGTTGATGTAGACCTGTCCGTCGTGTTCGGCCTTCTGCTTCATTTCCTCGATGAGGATGTTCTTTGCATCCTCTCTCGACATGCCTGCAACCTTCTCGTACTCGCCGTCAAGCTCGTTCGAGCGCTTCTCCACTTCGGCTTCCCTTGCCTTCAGTGCCTCTTCCTTTTCTCCCAGTTGTCGCGTTACGGAGTCGTTCTCCTGCTGCTTACGCTCTAGATTTTCTTCCTTCTGCTGCAGACGTCTTTCGCTCTTCTGCAGTTCAGCTCTTCTGTCGCGGGCCTCGCTTTCCTGCTGCTGCTGTTCCTTGAGGAGTCTGTCTCTTGTCTCGATGACAATCTCCCTGGCCTTCGCCTCAGCATTCTTCGAGGCATTTTCCTCGAGAACCTTCGCTCTCTGTTCAGCGGAAGTTAATTTTAACTTCGCATATATGCAACGGCCGCAATAGCCGATAGCAATACCTGCAATTCCAACCAAGAGATACCACAATACTGCCATACTGCGACCTCCTGCTTACAATATTATTAGTTGTCTTTCATATTGAATCAAACGGCAACAGCGTGTCAAGGCAAAGAAAAACCGCCACCCTGCGGTGACGGTGCGGGAATTTCTTCCCTCTGCGGTATCGTAAGATACCCGACTAATGGCGAGCTTTAACCCGCCGGGGATTACTTATCAGCCTTCCTGGCCTTCTTTTCATCCTTCTTGTCAGCCTTTTCTTCCTTCTTGGTCTTTTCAACCAGCTCAAGGATTACCATTTCGGCTGCATCCCCCTGCCTGTAACCGGTCTTGAGGATTCTTGTGTAACCGCCCTTGCGGTCAGCGAATAACGGGGCGATGTCCTTGAAGAGCTTGTTGGCCACATCTTCGTCGTAGATGCTCTTTGCAATCTCCCTGCGGTTTGCGACACTGTCTGTCTTTGCGCGGGTGATCATCTTTTCGGCCATCTTTCTCACTTCAAGAGCCTTTGCCTTTGTGGTCTCGATTCTCTCGTATCTGAAGAGAGACGTGACCATGTTGCGCTTGAGGGCCTTTCTTTCGGATCCCTTACGTGATAGCGCGTTGAAACCAATCCTATGCTTCATTTTCCACTTCCTTGTTCTCTGGAACTTTAATTGAATTCTTTAAGACACTGAAATCAGTCATTCCCAAAGTGAGGCCCCACTCTCTGAGCTTGTCCTTGATCTCGGAGAGAGACTTCTTGCCGAAGTTCCTCGTCTTTGTGATTTCGTCTTCAGTCTTCTTTGCAAGGTCTCCGATGGTCTTGATGCCCGCGTTCTTGAGACAGTTGGAGGAACGTACGGTGAGCTCCAGCTCCTCGACGGGAGTGTCAAGAAGCTTCCTGACCTTCTCCTCTTCCTCGTCAACCTCTTCAGTCGTACAGATCTTGTCCTCGTCGAAGTTGATGAAGATCGTGAAGTGTTCCTTGATGATCTTCGCAGCCTCTCCGAGAGCATTCTCGGGAGTAATCGTTCCGTCTGTATAGACGTCGAGAATGAGCTTCTCGTAGTCGATTCTCTCGCCGACCCTGCACGGTTCGATAGCATACTTGACTCTCTTGATCGGAGAATAGAATGCATCGATGGCAATCGTACCCGGCTCTTCGGAATACTTCTCGTTGAGCTCCGAGGGAACGTAGCCGCGTCCGAGGTCGATCTGGACTTCCATCTCGAGATCACAGTCCGGCATCATTGTCATGATGTGGAGATCCTTGTTGGTAACCGTCACCTGGTCGCGCTCGAAGTCTGCTCCGGTGATGACACCGGGACCCTTGCACTGGATTGTGAGGATCGTGCCCTCGCATTCCTCCGGCATTCCGATATGCAGCTTCTTAATTGCCGCGACGATATCCGAAATATCCTCGCTGACGCCCGGGAGAGCTTCGAACTCTGAAGTCACGACGTGCGGAGTCTTGATTCCGCCCTCGCCCTTGAATGTAGTAAAGCGGATGGCGGAGACTGCATAGCCCTGGATGGATGAGAGAAGAACACGGCGGAGTGTGTTTCCGACTGTTGTTCCGAAGCCTCTCTCGAAGGGGTACGCTACGAACTGACCGTAATCTGCTGTGCTGACGGTGTTTTCAGAGGTGATTCCCGAAGGTCTCTTGAAACCTTTAAGAAGATTTTTTCTTGCCATGGTTACTCCTATAATTATGCTGTTAAACAGCTATTCTGCGGGGAAGGAATCCCCGCAGATACTCGTCAGACACGGCGTGTCTTGCGAGGACGACAACCGTTGTGCGGAATCGGGGTAACGTCTCTGATGGAGCGAACCTTGAGTCCGAGAACGCCGAGTGTTCTGATTGCGCTTTCGCGTCCGACACCGGGGCCCTTGACGAAGACGTTGACTTCCCTCAGACCGTAATCCATTGCCTTCTTGCCGGCTGTCTCGCATGTTGTCTGTGCAGCATACGGAGTTGACTTCTTGGCTCCTCTGAATCCGAGTCCGCCTGCAGAAGCCCAGCTGAGTGCGTTTCCGGCAAGGTCAGTAAAAGTAATGATTGTATTGTTGAAAGTAGCCTGGACGTAGACATTGCCTTCCAGAACTGTCTTCTTAACCTTTTTCTTTGCAGTAGCCATATTACCTTACTTCCCCTTATTTCTTCTTTCCAGCGACAGTCTTCTTCTTGCCCTTTCTCGTGCGGGCATTTGTCTTGGTCCTCTGACCTCTGACGGGAAGACTCTTTCTGTGGCGGAGGCCTCTGTAGCAGCCGATATCCATCAGTCTCTTGATGTTAAGGGCGACCTCTGTTCTAAGATGTCCTTCGATTTTGTACTCTTCCTCGAGAACGTTTCTGAGTGTTGCAATCTCATCGGGAGAGAGTGTATTGATTCTTACATCCGGATTAATATTTGTCTTCTGGCAGATATCCATAGCGGACTTGTTTCCGATTCCGTAGATATATGTCAGAGCGATCTTGACTGCCTTGTTCGGCAGGTCAACACCTGCTATACGTGCCATATCGGCCTCCTAATTATTTCTGTCTCTGCTTGTGCTTCGGGTTCTCGCATACGATGCGGACAACACCGGCACGTCTAATAACTTTACACTTGTCACAAATTGGTTTGACACTTGCTCTTACTTTCATAGTAAACAGCTCCTTTAGATTTTCTTAGCCTTTCTCTTTCTCGCGTCGACGAAGCCGTCGTGGTGATGCATCTTCATCATGCTGTCGAGCTGTCTCATTGTATCGAGGTCAACTCCGACAAGGATGATTAATGATGTTCCGCCGAACAGCATTGCAACCGATGAGGGAAGACTGAAGATCAACTGCACCAGAGTAGGTATGAGTGCGATGAAAGCGAGGAAGATAGCTCCGGGGAGGACGATTCTGTTGAGAACCTTTGTGAGATACTCTTCGAGTTTCTCGTTTCTGATTCCGGGAATCGAACCGCCGTTGTCTCTGATGTTCTTCGCCATCTCGATCGGGTTCAGACTAATCTGGGTATAGAAGAATGCAAAGCCTATGATCAGCAGGGTGTAGATGATTAGATATGGGGCCCTCTGCGGATTCAGGAAATTTGCCACAGCCACCATCCAGGAAATATTGGTATTTCCGAGCATGAGTGGGATCTGCAATAGTGTCGAGGCGAAGATTACAGGAATAACCCCGCTGGGGTTGATCTTGAACGGAATGTATGTGCTCTGCGAGCCGTACATTCTTCTTCCGACAACACGTTTTGCATATGTTACAGGAATCTTTCTTGTGCCCTGTTCTTCGTAAACAACGAGAGCGACAACAAAGAAGAACATTATGATGACTACAACGAGGGAGACCGGGTTGATCGTGGAATCGATGATTCCGGTGACCATTGTGTAGAAAGCATTGGGAATTCTTGCAACGATACCAGCGAAAATGAGCAGTGAGATACCGTTACCGACACCGTACTGGGTAATCTTCTCGCCCAGCCATACGCAGAGCATGGAGCCCGTTGTGCAGCTGATGATTGCAAGCGGTACGAAGAGTCCCGCCGAGACGCTGAGGGCGCCGGGGATGGACTGAGCGTAGACGGATGCTGCGAGCGACTGGATTATACATACGACGACTGTAGCGTAGCGTGTGTACTGCTGAATCTTCTTCTGTCCCTGCGGATCCTCTGCCAGCTTCTTGAGTGACGGGATCACCAGCATCAGCAGCTGAAAGATGATTTCAGTGCTGATGTAGGGCATGACCCCGAGCATGAATATCGAGAAGTTGGAGAATGCACCACCGGAGAAAAAGTTAAGGTATTCAGTGATGGAGGAGGAGTACATCCTGTAGTAGTCGTATACGACTCCGGGGTTGACTCCGGGAATCGGGAGGTAAGCCCCGATTCTCGTGACAATCAAAAGACCGAATGTAATCAGGATCTTTTTCTTGATGTCCTTCATTCTGAACATATCTACCAGTGTGTTTGCCATAAATTCCCTCTTACTTGACGACTACGTTTCCACCGGCAGCCGTGATTTTCTCCGCTGCCTTCTGTGAGAGAGCGAGTCCCTCGACCGTTAGTTTCTTGGTGATCTCACCGGTTGCGAGAATCTTTGCAGTGGTATCCTTACCCTTGATGATTCCGGCTTCGCGGAGAGACTCGGCGTTGACAACCTGACCGTCCTCGAAGACAGCGTCAAGTGTTGCGAGAGAGACAGCCTGGTTCTCGACCTTGAACGGGTAGTTGGAGAATCCGCGTCTTGCGACACGTCTGTACAAAGGCATCTGACCGCCTTCGAAACCAAGTCTCACACCACCGCCGGAACGGCTGTTCTGGCCGTCGTGACCACGTCCGCATGCCCTTCCCTTGCTGGAAGCACCGCGGCCGACAATGGTCTTTGCCTTTGTTGCGCCATACGGCTTAATTATCTCTGCCATTTCAAATCTCCTCGACCTTTACAAGGTGCTCGACTGTGCGGACCATACCACGGTTGACGGGATTATCCTCACGGACGACTGAGGAACTGATCTTCCCGAGTCCGAGAGCCTTTACTGTCTTTCTCTGGACGGGCAGTGTGCCTGCAACGCCCCTGACAAGTGTAATCTTAATCTGTCCTGCCATGATCAACCCCACATTTCCTTCAGAGTCTTGCCTCTGTTCTTTGCAACATCCGCAGCGTTGTAGATGTGCTCGAATGCATCAAAGGTAGCCTTGACGGTATTGATACCGTTTCTCGAGCCGAGTGACTTCGAGATGATATCCTTGATACCCGCAGCATCACATACGAGACGGACTGCGCCGCCTGCGATGACACCTGTTCCCGGAACAGCCGGCTTCAGGAGAACGGATGCGCTCTTGAAGTTGCCCACGATGTCGTGGGGAATGGTCGTTCCCTTGACGGGTACCGTGATGAGGGATGCCTTTGCCTTGTCGGTTGCCTTTCTGATTGCATCCGTGACGTCGTTTGCCTTACCGAAGCCGTAGCCGACCCTGCCGTCGCCGTAACCTACAACCACGAGTGCCGCGAATGAGAATCTCTTACCACCCTTGACAACCTTGGTGACACGGTTCAGCTTGACAAGCTTCTCTACGTATCCTTCCTGCTTGACTTCTTTTTCTCTTGATCTTTCCATACCGTAACCCCTTAGAACTCCAAACCAGCTTTTCTAGCGCCGTCTGCGATGCTCTTGACGATGCCATGGTAAAGATAACCATTCCTGTCGAAGACAACTGTCTTGATGCCCTTCTCGATGCATCTCTTTCCGACAGCCTCACCGAGCTTCTCGGCATCTGCGACTGTGTTCCTGAGATCCTTGAACTCTGCCTCGAGAGTGGAAGCGGAAGCTAATGTATGACCTACTGTGTCGTCGATAACCTGGACATACATGTTCTGGTTACTTCTGGATACAGTCATTCTTGGTCTGAGAGCTGTACCGGAGATGGACTTTCTGATGTGTGTCTTTCTTCTGGCATGCTTTCTTGCTTTATCAATCATTCTGTTCATACTAAGCCACCTTATTTCTTACCACCGGACTTACCGACCTTGCGGCGGATGTTCTCGGTTTCGTACTTGATACCCTTGCCCTTGTACGGTTCGGGACCTCTGAGGGATCTGATTTCGGAAGCAACCTGACCGACTCTTTCCTTGCTGATGCCGCTGACGATGAGCTTTGTGGCGTTATCGACCTTGATGTCGACATCGGAGGGAATCATGAAGTCAATCTGGGTCGAGTAGCCGAGGGAGAGGGTTACGCAGCCCTTGCCTGCCTCTGCCTTGAAACCGACACCGTTGATGACGAGAGTCTTGGAGTAGCCCTGGCTGACGCCGACGATCATGTTGTGGATGAGCTGGCGGTAAAGACCGTGATAGCCCCTGACTTCCTTCTCGTCGTTGCATCTTGTGAGGACAACCTCGTTACCCTTGACTTCCACTGTGATTTCCGGTCTGACCTGCTGGGAAAGAGTTCCCTTTGCACCCTTGACCGTCACGAGGCCGTCGGCAACTGTAACTGTAACACCCTGGGGGATGACGACTGGTAATTTACCGATTCTAGACATTTCCTTCCTCCTCTATTACCAGATTGTGCAGAGCACTTCGCCGCCCACACGTGCTTCCCTGGCCTTCTTGCCTGTGATGACACCTGTGGAGGATGATACGACTACGACACCGATTCCGTTGTAGACACTCGGGATATCCTTGTAACCGCAGTAGACGCGGCGTCCGGGTGTGGACACACGGTTGATACCGTGGATAACGGGTGTCTGATCATCTTCATACTTGAGGAAAATCCTGATGAATGTGATGTCGTCCTTCGTTACCTTCTTGAAATTCTTGATGAACCCTTCGTTCTTAAGGATCTTTATGATCTGGAGCTTAAGATTGGAAGCTGATACATCAACCTTCTCATGCTTAGCCTGACTAGCATTCCTAATCTTGGTGAGCATATCTGCAATTGGATCACTGACTGCCATTTTCTTATCTCCTACCAGCTTGACTTTGTTACGCCAGGAATCTGGCCTTCGCTTGCGAGCTTTCTAAAGCAGCATCTGCACATATCGAACTGGCGCATATAGCCCCTCGGACGACCGCAGATTCTGCAGCGGTTATAACTTCTTGTCGAGAACTTGGGTTCTCTGTTGCACTTTACAATCAAAGACTTTTTAGCCATAGGGGCACTCCTTACTTTGCAAACGGCATGCCGAGATACTTGAGAAGAGCATAGCCCTGCTCGTCGTTGGCAGCTGTAGTGACGATAGCCACGTTCAGACCGCTGATTCTCTCGATCTTGTCGAAGTCGATTTCAGGGAAAATAATCTGTTCGGTGATTCCGAGCGAGTAGTTTCCGTGACCGTCAAAAGCATTGGGATTGACACCCTTGAAGTCCTTGACACGGGGAAGAGCGATGCAGATGAGTCTCTCGAGGAAGTACCACATGTTGTCTCCGCGGAGTGTGACCATTGCGCCGATCTCCTGTCCCTCTCTGACCTTGAAGTTAGCGATGGACTTTCTGGCCTTTGTCTTGACGACATGCTGACCCGTGATCTGCTCGAGTTCCTTGACAGCTGCGTCGAGAAGCTTCTTGTTTGTCGTAGCCTCGCCGACACCTACGCTGACAGTGATCTTCTCAAGCTTCGGAATCTGCATGGGAGTCTTGAAAGAGAATTCCTTCTGCAGAGCAGGAACAACCTCGTTAATGTACTTTGTCTTGAAATTAGGTACAAACTTCTCAGCCATCAGAGTGCCTCACCTGTCTTCTTGGCATAACGAACTTTCTTTCCGTTTTCCATCTTGTATCCGACCTTGCTGACGCCGCTCTTTGAAACAAGTGCAACGTTTGACACTGCGATCGGAGCCTCAACTTCCACGATGCCGCCCTTATCCTGAGCATTCTGCTTCTTCATGGTCTTCTGGACCATGTTGGCACCCTGGACGATGACCCTTTCATTCACCGGGTCAACCTTGACGATCTTTCCGGTTCGGCCTTTGTCCTTGCCGGAAATGATCTTGACTGTGTCATCTTTCTTCAGTCTCATGTTCTTCTCCTACAACACTTCCGGAGCGAGGGAGACGATCTTCATGTAGCTGTCTCTGAGTTCTCTGGCGACAGGCCCGAAGATTCTCTTTCCGCGGGGGTTATTGTTGGCATCAATGACAACGCATGCATTGTCATCGAACCTGATGTATGTACCGTCAGGTCTGCGGTATTCCTTCTTGGTGCGGACGACCACCGCCTTGAGAACGTCACCCTTCTTGATGGCGCCGTTGGGGAGGGCATCCTTGACTGCAACTACGATGATGTCACCGACACCGGCAACGTAACGATGGCTGCCGCCGAGAACCTTGATGCACTGCACACGCTTTGCACCGCTGTTGTCCGCTACGTTCAAATAAGTCTGCATCTGTACCATGACTTTTCTCCTTTAGCGAGCTCTCTCGACGACTTCAACGAGTCTCCAGCACTTGTCCTTGGACAGGTGGCGGCACTCCATGATGCGGACCGTATCACCGACGTGGGCATCATTCTTCTCGTCGTGAGCCTTGAACTTCTTGGTCGAGATCACGTACTTCTTGTACAGTGGATGGAGGGTTCTGTCAGAAACCTCAACAACAATAGTCTTGTCCATCTTGTCGGACTTGACTATGCCTGTCATTACTTTTTTCTGTGCTTCCATTTACGCGCCTCTCTTAATTATCTTTCTTTTCGAGTCCGATGTCGATTGCATGGATTCTTGTGTTAAGACGAGCAATATTCTTCCTTGTCGAACCAAGAGACATCGGGTTGTCGAGGTGACCGAGGACCTTCTGCATTCTGAGGTCAACCAGTTCCTTTCTGAGCTTATCTCTTTCAGCGACAAGCTCGTTATAGCTGAGATCTTTATAACTCTTCATAGTTTACTCCTGATTGGCACGGGACACGAACTTTGTCTTGATTGGAAGCTTTGCAGCAGCGAGGGAGAGAGCTTCTCTTGCGAGTTCCTCCTCGATACCGCCCATTTCGAACATGATTGCGCCTGTCTTGACGACAGCTACCCAGCCTTCCGGTGCACCCTTACCGTTACCCTGTCTTGTTTCGGCAGGCTTCTTGGTGTAGGGCATGTCGGGGAAGATGCGGATCCAGACCTTACCGCCACGCTTGACGTGACGTGTCATAGCGACACGGGCAGCCTCGATCTGGCGGTTCGTAATCCAATATGGCTCGAGAGCCATGAGACCATACTCACCGAAGGAAATCTGATTCCCCTTGTGTGCAACTGCGTCTCTAGTACCGCGCTGCTTTTTTCTGTATTTAATTCTCTTTGGACTAAGCATCTTTTAACCTCTAGCCTCTTCAGCCTTGTTCTTGCCTGCAGCCAGGACAGCCTCATCATCATTCTTCATACCGTGGTAGATTTCACCGTTGAAGATCCATACCTTGACACCGATGGCGCCGAATGATGTGTTTGCGGTAGCAAAACCGTAATCGATGTCCGAGCGGAGCGTGTGGAGAGGAACTCTTCCTTCCTTCATCTGCTCGTTGCGGGCGATTTCGGCACCGCCGAGACGACCGGAACACTTGATCTTGATTCCCTGTACGCCGCCCATCATAGCTCTGGAGATTGCGTTCTTCATAGCTCTTCTGTAAGCGCCGCGGCCCTCAAGCTGGCGTGCGATGTTCTGAGCGACAAGCTGTGCATCGCATTCCGACTTCTTGATTTCCTTGATCTTGATCTGAACCTTCTTCTCGGTAAGCTTCTGCATCTTCTCGGCAACCTTCTCGACATTGGCACCCTTTGCGCCGATGATGACGCCCGGGCGTGCCGTTGCGATTACCATGGTAATGCGCTGGGGCTTACGGATGATTTCGACTTCGCTGATCTCTGCACCTGCGACTTCGGGGCAAGCAAGCAGAGCCTTTCTGAGTACCAGATCCTCATGGAGTGTGTCTGCATACTCTCTGGGATCGACATACCACTTCGACTGCCATGTCTTGTTGACACCGAGTCTGAGTCCGATTGGATTTACTTTCTGGCCCATTATCTGCCTACCTTTGCTTTCTCGTCTACGACGACGGTAATATGAGACATTCTTCTGAGAAGGATGTCGCGCTTTCCGTGAGAACGAGCCCATACTCTCTTAAGTCTAGGACCGTCATTGACTCTCAACTCTGCTACGAAGAGTGAATCCTCATCAAGCTTCTTGTTCTGAGACAAAGCGTTAGCACCTGCGGACTTGAGAACTTTCAGAATAAGGTCTGAACCCTTCTGAGGCATTGCTTCGAGGATGGCGACTGCTTCAACGTAGCCCTTGCCTCTGACGAGGTCTGCCACGGGACGTACCTTTGAAGGAGAAACCATCAAATATTTGGCAACTGCTTTATAACCTTTCTTAGTTTCCATAATCTAACCTTATTTAACCTTCTTATCAGATGCGTGCCCACGGAAAATACGTGTAGGTGCGAATTCACCGAGCTTGTGTCCGACAAGGTTCTCGGTTACGAAAACAGGAACCCAGGTCTTGCCGTTGTACACGGAAATCGTGAAACCGACCATCTCGGGGATGATTGTCGAACTACGTGAGTAGGTCTTGATCATCGGCTTCTGATTAGCCTGGTTTGCTGCGTCTACCCTCTTCAGGAGCTTGGCTTCAATAAAAGGACCTTTTTTGATTGATCTTGACATTTCTCTCTACTCCTACTTGCGCTTCTTGACGATGAATGCGTTGGACGGCTTCTTCCTGGAGCGTGTCTTTCCGCCCTTAGCCGGCTTACCCCAAGGCGTACAGGGGTTTCTACCTGCAGCTGTCTTGCCTTCACCACCACCATGCGGATGGTCGACAGGGTTCATGACGACACCTCTGACCTTCGGTCTTCTTCCAAGATGTCTGGAAGCACCTGCCTTGCCGAGGGAGACGTTCATGTGGTCCTCGTTGCCGAGAATTCCGAGTGTGGCGTAGCATTCACCGAACACCATTCTCATTTCACCCGAGGGGAGGCGGAGAGTAACATAGTCGCCTTCCTTTGCGATGACCGTTGCACTCAGGCCCGCGCTTCTGACAAGCTGTCCGCCGCGTCCGTAGTTGAGCTCGACGTTATGGACTGCAAGTCCGAGGGGAATGTTCTTCAGAGGAAGAGCGTTGCCTGTCGTGAGGGGAGCGTTCGGGCCGGAGACAACCTGTGTTCCGACTGTCAGTCCCTTCGGTGCGAGAATATAGCGCTTTTCACCGTCGGCATATGCGACGAGAGCGATCAGGACTGATCTGTTGGGATCGTATTCGATCGTCTTGACTGTTCCCGGCACACCATACTTGTTGCGCTTGAAATCAATGATTCTGTAAGCTCTCTTGGCTCCGCCGCCGCGTCTGCGTACGCTGATGCGTCCGAATGTGTCACGACCGGAGTTCTGATGGAGACTCACTGTGAGGGACTTCTCGGGCTTCTGTGCTGTTACCTCGCTCTTGACGAGTGTAGCCTTCTGGCGGAGACCGGGAGTATTCGGTTTATAATATCTTAATGCCATTTCCTGTATCCCCCTTAGCCTTCGATAGCCCCGATGGACTGACCCTTGGCCAATGTTACGATTGCCTTCTTCCAGGAAGCCGTGTAGCCCTGAACGAAACCACCCTTGCCTCTGGAGAACTTCGGCTTGCCGCCGACATTCATTACATTGCAGGAAGTGCAGTCAACCTTGAAGAGTTCCTTGACGGCCTTCATGATTTCATACTTGTTGGCCTTCGGATCAACCTTGAATGTATACTTCTTGCATTCGCCTTCTCTGGCGATGTTCGACTTTTCACTTAAAATCGGTTCAATGATAACTCTATCTGCTCTCATTTCGCTTTCTCCTTAGTTCTCACCGTAGAAATCGTTGAGATTAGATACTGCAGACTTGAGAACGATAACCTTTCTGCCGTAGAGAAGTTCCTTGGCGGAGAGCTTGTCGTATGCAAGAACATGAAGATACGGAATGTTCTTTGCTGCGCGTCTGATCATCACATCATCATCTTTCATGACAAGGACTGTTCTCTGACCGACTGTCTGGAATGCAGACATGATTGCGGCCATATCCTTCGTCTTGCCGTTTTCACTGGTGAAATCCTCGACAACTACCAGTCTGTCTTCCTCAACAGCAAGTGTGAGAAGACTCTTCATTGCAAGTCTCTTGACCTTCTTGGGAAGAGAATAGGAGTAATCGCGGGGTCTCGGCCCGAAAATCGTGCCGCCGCCGACTGTGATCGGGGACTTCTTGTCACCTCTTCTTGCATTACCCGTTCCCTTCTGCTTGTAAGGCTTGGTATTGCTGTAATTGACCTCAGCTCTGGTCTTTGTGCATGCAGTTCCGACACGGCGGTTAGCTGCTTCGTTTCTTACGGCATGGTAAATGGAACCAGTAGATACAACAACACCGAAAACCTGTTCGCTGAGCTGTACTGTTCCAACTTCCTTGCCGGCTGTAGAAAAGAGTTTCTGTTCCATACTATACCTGCCTTACTTCTTTACTGCCTTCTTGATGACGACTGTGCTGTCTGTGGGTCCGGGGATGGCACCCTTGACCATGATGACCTGCATTTCGCTGTCTACTGCGACGAGCTTGAGATTCTGGACTGTAACCTTCTCGTTGCCCATGTGACCTGCCATCCTGTGTCCCTTGAATGTGTGTGCGGGAGTCGATGACATTGCGGTGCCGCCGAGATCTCTGTGGAACTTCGAGCCGTGGGTCTTTCTTCCGCCGCCGAAGCCGTAGCGCTTCATGCCGCCCTGGTAACCCTTACCCTTGCTTGTTCCGGTTACGTCTACGTAAGCTACTTCCTTGAATAAGTCAACTCCGAGAACATCGCCGACCTTGACTTCGTTGTCGAAGTCTCTCATTTCCATGACGACCTTCTTCGGTTCGCAAACACCCTTGAAAACGCCTGCATAAGGCTTTGTTGTCCTGCTTTCCTTGACGGCGCCGGATGCAACAACAGCTGCAGAATAACCGTTCTTCTCATCTGTCCTGTTTGCGATGACTACGTTATCCTCAACTTTAATTACTGTCACAGGAATAAGTCTGCCCTGAGCATCGAATACCTGTGTCATTCCAACTTTTTTGCCGATAAGCCCTAACATTTCTTACTTACCTCAACTTCACTGTCTAATTTCTACATCCACACCAGCAGGGAGTTCGAGTTTCATCAGGGCTTCTACAACCTTCTGGGTCGGGTCCAGGATGTCAATCAATCTCTTGTGTGTTCTCATTTCGAACTGTTCGCGAGCCTTCTTGTTAACGTGCGGCGATCTGAGGACAGTGTACTTGTTAATACGTGTCGGAAGTGGGATGGGTCCTGAAACCTTGGCTCCAGCCTTAATGACTGTCTGGACGATTGCCTTCGAGCTCTGCTCGATGAGGTCAACGTCAAAGCCTCTCAACTTCACACGGATTCTTTCGTTTGCCATTTTTTAAAAATCTCCAAAAATCAACAGGTCACCGGGGATGAGGCACCCCCGGTCGGACCTTAAGTTTTTCAATTAGTCTGAGTCGATTACTCGATGATCTCTGTTACCTGACCGGATGCAACTGTTCTGCCGCCTTCTCTGATAGCGAAGCGGAGACCCTTGTCCATAGCTACCGGGTGGATGAGGTCGACGATGATCTCTGTGTGGTCACCAGGCATGATCATTTCCTTTCCTTCCGGAAGGTGGCATGTGCCTGTGATATCAGTTGTTCTGAAGTAGAACTGAGGTCTGTAACCATCGAAGAACGGTGAGTGTCTTCCGCCTTCTTCCTTGCTCAGTACGTATACTGTTCCTCTGAACTTTGTGTGAGGAGTGATTGTATTGGGCTTAGCAAGAACCTGGCCTCTGACGACTTCCTTCTTGTCGACACCTCTGAGGAGAGCACCGATGTTATCACCAGCCTGTCCTTCATCGAGGAGCTTGTTGAACATTTCAACACCTGTAACGACAGTGTTTCTTGTTTCCTTGATACCGACGATCTGTACGGGGTCGTTGACATGGATGACACCGGCTTCGACTCTACCTGTAACAACAGTTCCACGGCCGGAAATCGAGAAGATGTCTTCGATCGGCATGAGGAAGGGCTTGTCGACAGATCTCTCCGGGAGCGGGATATAGGAATCCATAGCGTCGAGGAGTTCGTCGATGCACTTTGTTGCTTCGGGATCATCGGGCTTTGTCATAGCTTCGTAAGCGGAACCCTTGATGACAGGGCAGTTAGCGCCGTCGAAACCATACTCTGTGAGAAGGTCTCTCATTTCCTCTTCTACGAGTTCGATGAGGTCGGGATCGTCGACCTGGTCGCACTTGTTGATGAAGACGATGATTGCAGGTACACCAACCTGTCTGGCAAGAAGGATGTGCTCCTTTGTCTGAGCCATGGCACCGTCTGTTGCTGCGACGACGATGATAGCACCGTCCATCTGAGCAGCACCTGTGATCATGTTCTTGATGTAGTCAGCGTGACCCGGGCAGTCGACATGTGCGTAGTGTCTGTTCTTGGACTGATACTCGACGTGTCTTGTGTTGATTGTGATACCACGTTCCTTCTCTTCTGGTGCGTTGTCGATTGCATCATAAGCAAGGGCCTTGTCTCCGAACAGTCTAGCACAGTGCATTGTGATAGCTGCTGTGAGAGTGGTCTTACCATGGTCGACGTGACCGATGGTACCTACGTTTACGTGTGGCTTAGTTCTCTCGAATTTTTCCTTAGCCATCAGTTCCTCCTTGTGGCAATGCCACAAATCAAAAAATAATATTTATAAAGGCCCAAGCCTTTACAGTCCCTTGAGACAACTGACTGCCAAGTAGGTAATGTTAAGTTCCAGAGGTCGGCAATTACTGACGACATACGTTATTAAGTAATAAAAAAACTACTTTCCGGAACCACCCTTATCGCCTTTGCAATCGGTTTGGCTCTAGACGCCACAGACATGGAACCCCATGTGGAGCGGCGACACTTTGACTAATTTATATGTTTTTGTAAGTATTGTCAACACCTTCCGATATTTTAAGCCGGCTCAAAAATTTAGCGGTGCTGTCCCACTGTTCTGCAGGTGTGCGTCCTGTCATCCCTGTCGTAATTGATACCCACAGGAAGCTTCTCTCCCCTGTAGTCCTTCAGGACATCGGGATATTATCTGTCCTGTTGCACCTTCCGCTGATTGTCCCGCTTGAGCTAGATGATCAATGCCGTCGGATTTGCCTCCCGAAGAGGAAGAAAGACGACGTCGGCACAGCCGTCACACGCTGGAAGCTCCTCAAGCTGCAGGTAGTTACTGCAGTACTTGCAACAGACAGGCCTGATGATGCCTTCGATGAGCTTTTCGCTCTGACGGAGGCACTTTCCGCTTTCCTCAGGTGCACGCTTTCCGGAACTCCTCGAGCATTTCGCCGTTCGGAATACGGGCGGTTTCTTTCCCGGCATCATAGGCAAGGTATCCGAGATGCACGAGAAGCGTCAGAACATTGTCCCTGCTCATGAAGGTCGTGAGGTCTCTGGCAAAACCGACGGTATTCACCCTCACTTCCATTCCGCCGGCAAGCTCGGCTGCGGCCTTCGCAAGGCCGTCGAGCCTCAGACTGATGTATGAGCTGAGAGTCTCTGTTTCCGGTGTTCCGGTCACGTATGAACGGAATAATCCGCTACGTACTGCGGCCATCACGGAGGAAGGATTGAAGATCTCGCCTGTATCCCGGAAGCGGTAACCGCCGTACCAGCGTCTCACTTCTTCGAAGTCGACCGCATGCCGTGAGCAGAGCTTCCTCACTTCATTCTCCGTAAAACCGATATACCCTGCGAAACTGCCGGGGAATTCCATCGTGTATTCATGGAAGTCAGAAACCGATGACTCCGAGCCGTCCGCCATTATCGGAAGGATTCCCGTCATGAAGGCTGCTGCCACCACGTTCGGTGTAAGGTTACCGTTCTTGAACCAGAACCTCAGAAGACTGAGATAACTCTTCCGGGCATCCCGGTCATTCTTCGCCGCCCTGATGGGAGCATCCCAATCATCGATGATGAAGACGAAGGGGCCGTTTTCCGGATTCCCGGCGATACGTAAGAGAGTATTTCCCAGAGGCTCTCCATCCACAACATCGAAGCCTGAATCCTTCAGATCCTGAGCGACCGCAGCTTCGATAATGAAAGGTATGTCCGCAAGCGGTCTTCCCTTCTCCCTGGCTTCGAGAACGAAATCCGACATGTCGAGGTATATTACGTTGTACCCGTTCATGTTCTTCTCATAGTCGGCATTCAGGGCTATCTTCTTGTCGTCGAAAAGTGAGTGGGAGTCGCAGCTGCGGTCAAAGTATGAGGAGAGCATCCGGGCCGTGTATGTCTTGCCGAAACCGTGTGGACATGTGATGCAGAGAAGCTTGTCAATCGTTCCGATATTCCGGTTGAAGTAATCAATCAGCATTGTCTTGTCGACATAGTCTGGTGTATTGATTTCGTCAAAACCCCTGTTGCCGGGATTGATGTATGTGCCCATGCCGTGCCTCCGGTTTAAGAATCAGGAAAGTTCTCACTCCCACGTGAATAAGGATAAAGGATGATCGTTCAAAAGTCAAAGTTCAGTGTTCGGCCCTGTCACGGGCGACAGGGCCATTTGTCACCAGTTCTTCTCTTCCCCCTTGCTGTCCTTTCTTTCCTTTCTCTCCTTCACCATCTTCACGAACCACTCGACCATGGCGGGGTCCTGATGAGAGAAGAAAGACGAAGTGGCGGTATCGAGAGACCTTATTGCAGCCATATCTTCCTCCGTGAGGGTAAAATCAAATACGTTGAGATTTTCCTCCATCCTTTCCCTGTGTACTGACTTCGGGATTACGACGATTCCTCTCTGCAGATGCCATCTCAGGATGACCTGGGCCGGAGTCTTGCCGTACTTGAGGCCGATTTCTCTCAGGGTTTCGTTTTCGAAGAGTCCTCTCCTGCCCTCCCCGAACGGAGCCCATGCCTCAAGCTGTATATGATACCTGTCTGCCCAGGGCTTGAGTTCAAGCTGCTGATTGAGAGGATGGATCTCCATCTGGTTGACCATGGGAGGAATCGAGACGAATGATGCGAATTCAACCATTCTGTCCGCATAATGATTGGAAATTCCGATTGCTCTCAGCTTTCCTTCCCCGTAGAGTTCTTCCAGTGCTCTCCATGCGCCGTAGGTGTCGCCGAAAGGCTGATGGAGAAGCATGAGGTCGATATAATCCGTGCGGAGTTTCTCCATTGACTCAAGTACCGATTTCCTGCACTCCTCATAGCCGTAGTGTTCTATCCAGACCTTGCTTGTCAGAAAGATCTCCTCTCTCTTCATTCCCGATTTTCCGATTGCCTTACCGACTTCCTCTTCATTGAAGTAGCTCTGGGCAGTATCGATGGACCTGTAGCCGACGCGGAGGGCGTCGAGAACACACCTCTCGGCTTCTTCCTTACCCACCTGATAGACTCCGTATCCCAGCATCGGCATCTTCACACCGTTGGAGAGTATTGCATATTCCATATTTCACCTCCTCAGAAATCCAGTCCGTTTACCCACGAAACGACGTCGTTCCCACTTACGCTGCTCCTGAAGCGTTTGCCCTCAAGCCATCTGCCGCCGTCTGCCATCTCTTCAAGCAGTTCTGCACTGTTTCCGAGTCCCGAGGACGCTGATGTGCAGAACGGTATCACGGTCTTTCCCGGGAAATCATTGTTTCTGATGAAGCTGTTCACAGGCCATGCCGCAATTCCCCACCATATGGGATAGCCGATGAATACGGTGTCATATTCATCCCAGTTATCGGGAGTCGTCTTTACGAGACTGATGTTTCTGAGGCTCTCGTCATTGTGTTCCTTCACCACCCTGCTTTCAGAATCCGTCCAGTCCAGGTCGGATGATGTATATCCGTCTACACACTCAAGAGAAAAGAGGTCGGCGTTCAGGGCATCAGCTATATACCCGGCGACCTTCTCCGTACTGCCCGTTGCTGAATAAAAGACGACGAGAACCTTTACCTTTCCTTCTTCCGCTGCCGTATTCTCCCTTGTTCCGCTGCAGGCAGCAGAAAGGAGCGTCAGCAGTGACAATGTGATTGAAAGCATGATTCTTTTCATTCTTTTTTCTCCTTGTCATCCCCTGAGGAGGATGATAGATTGAATGTAACAGCCGGTAGTTACTACCGGGCAACAGCTTTTCTGAAGATTCCGGAGTTTTTTATGTATACGATGAAAGAAGCCTGCGAAAAGACGGGCATGAGTTATGAGAATCTGAAGTTCTACTGCAACAAAGGCCTTGTGCCGAATGTTAAGAGGGACAGAAACAACTACCGCGTGTTCAGCGACAACGACATCCGGTGGATACAGAGCCTCGGATGCCTGAAGCGCTGCGGAATGTCAATACAGGAGATGAAGGAGTACCTTGAGCTCTGTCTCGAGGGAGAGAGCTCCATTCCGGAGAGGAAGATCATACTAGAGAAAAAGAGGGCGTCCCTTCTGGATGCGAGAAAGGAAATCGAGGACTCGATAGCCTTCATCGACTGGAAGCAGAACTTCTACGATGAAGTTCTGGAGGGGAAGACGAAGTACTTCAGCAATCTGATTGCCACATGAGTTTTCACTTGCCTCTTTAACGACAAGATAATATCTTTTCTTCAAGCGAGGAAAACAATGAAGACAGTCAATTATCAGACAAAGGGCACATGCGCACGTGCCATCCATTTCGATATCGACGACGAGAAGAGGATTCACAACCTCTCCTTCGACGGAGGCTGCAACGGCAACCTGAAGGCAATCGGAAAGCTCTGCGAAGGTCAGAAGGCCGAGGACGTGGCGGCAATTCTCGCAGGCAACACCTGCGGCTTCAAGCCCACATCGTGTGCAGACCAGCTGAGCCGGGCAATCAGAGAGAATATCTGAGAACACGGGACATTTAAAAAGGGACTGTTTCGCGCAGTCCCTTTTCTTTTCCCGTATCCTGTCAGAAGCGGATGTGGCTGAATGCCTTGTTTGCTTCTGCCATGCGGTGTACATCTTCCTTCTTCTTGAAGGCTGTACCTGTTGAGTTGTATGCATCGATGAGCTCGTCAGCAAGCTTGTCGGCCATTGTCTTGCCGTTTCTTGTTCTTGCAGCATTGATGATCCATCTCATTGCAAGTGCTTCACGTCTGGATTCCCTGATTTCAGTCGGAACCTGATATGTAGCACCACCTACTCTTCTCGACTTGACTTCGACTGCAGGCTTTACGTTCTCGAGAGCCTTGTTGAAGACATCGATTTCCTTCTCGCCCGTCTTGGAGGCAATGAGCTTCATTGCGTCATAGACGATTCTTGCGGAAACGGACTTCTTGCCGTCGACCATCATTCTGCAGATAAGCTTCTCTACAGCTGTGCTGGAGTACACTGAGTCAGGGGTTACTTTCCTGACAGGGGTTTTTTCTCTACTCATTTCATCTACCTCCTATCAAGCCTTTGGCCTCTTCGCACCATACTTGGAGCGGCTTCTCTTTCTGTCTGCGACACCGAGAGTATCCTTGCTGCCGCGGATGATGTGATATCTGACACCGGGGAGGTCCTTGACTCTTCCGCCTCTGATGAGGACGACGGAGTGTTCCTGAAGGTTGTGTCCGATACCCGGAATGTAAGCTGTGACTTCGATTCCGTTCGAGAGTCTGACTCTGGCTACCTTTCTGAGAGCAGAGTTAGGTTTCTTAGGTGTAACTGTCATGACTCTTGTACATACACCTCTTTTCTGCGGGCAACCCTCAAGAGCCGGGGATTTCGTCTTCTGCTTGGAAGTACTTCTGCCCTTTCTGATAAGCTGATTAATTGTAGGCATCTTTTCGACGCTCCTTTTTCTTTGGAGAGGCGTCTCACACCGCTTCTCCCTACCACCCCGCACAGGCGGGGTTTCTATTTAAAAACTGCAGTCAGCATGAGGCGGCAGCAGCGATACCCGGGGAGGGCGCCGACAGGCGTCACTCCTCATCTGTCATGGCATCGCCGATTTCTCTGTCGTCTCCTACAGTCTTCATTTCCGCAAGATCCTCGAAGTCAGTATCATCTTCGATGACGGGGTTCGCGGCCCTGTTTGCATCCTTGATCTTCTGCTCTTCAAGAAGCTTCTCGTCCTCCGGGAGTACGATATCCCTGTAGCCGACGAATCCGGTTCCCGCCGGAATCAGCTTACCGATGATGACGTTCTCCTTGAGACCTCTCAGCTCATCTGTTTTACCAGCTATGGCTGCTTCTGTCAACGTCTGCACAGTGTGCGCGAACGATGCGCCCGAGATGAAGGATTCGCTGTTACGAGCCGCATCCGAGACGCCGCTGAGGCAGGGCCTTCCGATGGCGGGAACTCTTCCCTCCTTTCTGGCCTTCTCGTTCTCCCTGAGGAATTCGAGCTTGTCGACCTTCTGGTTCTCGATGAATCTCGTATCGTTGCTTCTTACGATCTCGACCGTTCTGAGCATCTGACGGATGATGATCGAGAGATGCTTCTCGTTGATTTCGATATCCTGTTCCCTGTAGACGTTCTGGATTGCCTTGACGAGGAACGAGAGGACTGCTGTCTCTCCCTGAACCGTCAGGACCTCTCTCGAGTTGACCTGTGCGTCGCAGAGCTTGTCGCCGCAGACGACTTCGTCTCCCTCTCTGACGAGGAGGACGATACCCTGTGTCGGAACCTTATGGAGGTGTCTAAAGCTCTTTCCGTCCGCAGCCTTCTCGGGATAGACGTCCGCAAGCTTGTCGAGGATCGTGATCTTCGCATAGCCCTTCTCTATCTTTATTCTCTCGACCTTACCCGTGACGTGAGCGATGACAGTGTAGTTCTCGGTCTGCGTCTTCGTGGCATCGAAGAGTGAGTTGACGAGCGGAAGACCACCCGCGATATCCTTACTCTTACTTGCATCTTCCTTCGGAGCGGAAGCGATGATGTCGCCTGCGTGGATGACCTGTCCCTCCTCCTGGAAGTGCATGATCGAGCCGCCGAGGATTGTGTACGACTTCTCGTTACCGTCGGAGAGTGCGACGACGACCGTCGGGTTGTACTTACCGAGCTTGTCTCTCGAAACGGTATGCCATTCCTTGACACCGGATACGTGGTTCTCGACTACGAGGTAGCTCTTTCTGGCGACGAAGTCCTTCATCTCCTTTATCGTGCTGTCCTCTTCGGCGATGATGAGCTCGTTGAACGGGTCGAATGTGTAGACGACGTCTCCCGCGGGGATGACCGCACCGTTCTCGACTGCCGCGCTGAGTACTGTACCTACCGGGATTTCCTCTTCGCTTGTCGCACCGATGACGAATGTCCTTCCGTTCGTGACAAGAAGCTTACCGTTGAACTTCGAGATGACTTCCTTGCCCGAAAGGTCCTTGTAGAAGGCATAGCCCTTACCTACGTTCTCGCCGTTCCGGACAAGAAGTTCGGAATAAGCGCCCGTGATCTCGTCGAGAATCTTCGTGACGGTGTATCTGCTCTTACGCGGGAATATTCTCTTTCCCTCCTGGTTGATTACGTAGAGGTTGGAGTTTATTCCGTCGACGATGACGGGGTAGTCGAAGCTCTTCTCGTTCGAGGAGACAGTTGCAATACCGCCGGCATGGAACGTTCTCATCGTGAGCTGTGTACCGGGCTGTCCGATGGACTGTGCCGCGACGACACCTACTGCCTCTCCGATTTCAACGGTCTTGTTGGTTGCGTAGTTGCGTCCGTAGCACTTCTTGCAGACACCGTGCTCCGCTTCACATGTGAGTACGCTTCTGATGAGTACCTTCTCGACGCCTGCGTCTTCGATTGCCGCAGCCATCTCGTTGGTGATGAGCTCATTGGCCTTTGCGAGGACTACGGGCTTACCCTCTTCGTCCTTGAGGAACGGATGGAGTACGTCTTCGACGGGGAAGGATCCCGCAATCTTACTGTAGAGTGTCTCGTTCTTCGCGGCATCCGCGCTGACCCACATACCGTTGATGGTGTGGCAGTCCTCCATCGTGACGACGACGTCCTGTGCGACATCGACGAGCTTACGGGTGAGGTAACCTGCTCTTGCCGTCTTGAGGGCGGTATCTGTAAGACCCTTTCTTGCACCGTTCGAGGAGAAGAAGAATTCGATGATCGAAAGTCCTTCCTTGAAGTTCGACTTGACAGGGAGCTCGATGTTGTCTCCGTTCGGCTTTGTCATGATTCCTCTCATGGCACCGAGCTGTGAAATCTGCTTCGAGCTTCCTCGAGCGCCGGAGTCGGCCATCATGAAGAGCGGGTTGAAGCCGTGCTGATCCTCCCTCATCTCCTTCATGAGAAGGTCCGTGAGCTCGTTCTTCGTGCTGTTCCAGAGCGAGATGACCTTGCTCTTCTTTTCCTCTTCGGAGATTGTACCGCTGAGGAGCTGGTCCTTGATGTGGGCCTCTTCCTTCTCGGCCTTCTCGATGAGTGCCTTCTTGCCGGACGGAACGATCATGTCGCTGAGGCCGATTGTTGCACCAAAGAGCGTAGCATACTTGTATCCAAGGCTCTTAACCGAGTCGAGGAGCTCGACTGCAACGGAGGGCTTGTCGCTCTCGAGGGTAGCGGTGATGAGCTTCTTCAGCTGCTTGTCTCCGAGGCAGTAGTTCTGGAACGGAAGACCCGTCGGAATCGAGGAATTGAAGATGATTCTGCCCGGAGTGGTCTCTGTCCACTTCACGCCGTCGGACACTGTCCTGTTGCCCTTCTCGTCGATGATGGTGAGGCCTTCTCTGAGGCGGTAATATATTCTCTCGTTGTACGAGACGCTGCAGGCATCGATTGCGGCTTCGATTTCGCTCAGGGAGTCGAAGTGCTTTCTCTTCTCCTTCCTGTCGAGGTCGAATCTCTCCTTCGTCAGGTAGTATATACCGAGGACCATGTCCTGCGACGGGTACGCAATCGGCTTTCCGTTTGCGGGGTCGAGGAGGTTCGTGGTGCTGAGCATGAGTGTCCAGCACTCAAGCTGTGCAGCCTCGGAAAGAGGAACATGGATTGCCATCTGGTCTCCGTCGAAGTCGGCGTTGAATGCGTGACATACGAGCGGATGGAGCTTGAGGGCCTTGCCGTCGACGAGGACGGGTTCGAATGCCTGGAAGCCGAGTCTGTGGAGTGTCGGTGCACGGTTGAGCATGACCGGGTGCTCCTTGACGACGTCCTCGAGGATTCCCCACACTTCCGGTGCTCCCTCTTCGACCATGACCTTCGCCTTCTTGACGTTCGGTGCAATGCCGTTGTCGTGGAGCTTCCTGATGAGGAAGGGCTTGAAGAGCTCGAGAGCCATGAGTGACGGGACACCGCACTGATGCATCCTGAGTTCCGGGCCGACGACGATGACGGAACGACCGGAATAGTCGACACGCTTACCCAGGAGGTTCTGTCTGAATCTTCCCTGCTTACCCTTGAGCTGGTCTGCAAGAGACTTGAGATCCCTCTTGGATGCACCCTTTGCAGGGTTCTCGACCTTTCCGTTATCGAGGAGGCAGTCGACTGCTTCCTGGAGCATTCTCTTCTCGTTGCGTACGATGATGTCCGGTGCCTGGATTGAAATGAGGCGCTGGAGACGGTTGTTTCTGTTGATGACTCTCCTGTACAGTTCGTTGAGGTCCGTCGTTGCGAATCTTCCGCCGTCGAGCTGGACCATAGGTCTGAGATCAGGCGGGATTACGGGAAGGACAGTCAGAATCATCCACTCGGGCTGGTTGCCGGAATCGATGAACCATGTGCAGTACTTGATGACCGATGCGGCCTTCTTTGCCTCTCCGCTGTCCGTCTTTCCGTTCTTGCGGATGATTTCGGCAAGTATCTCCCTGTTCTTCTCCCTGAGAGCGACAAGGTCGAGTCCCTTTAAAAGTTCGTAGATTGCCTCCGCACCCATTCCTGCGCGGAAGGAGTCCTCACCGTACTTGAGGATGTACTCGTCGTACTCCTCCTCGCTGAGAACCTGGCACTTCGAGAGGCCGTCAACCTGACCGGGGTCGATGACGACGTAGCTCTCGTACTTGAAGATGGAGTTGAAGTCCGCCTTCTTCATCTCGAGAAGATAGCTCATGATGGAGGGCTGTGACTTGTAGAACCAGACATGTGCGACGGGGGTTGCAAGCTTGATGTGGCCGCTGCGCTCACGTCTGACCTTCTTCTCCGTTACCTCGACACCGCAGCGTTCACATACGGTGCCCTTGTATCTCTTGCTCTTGAACTTTCCGCACCAGCATTCCCAGTCACGTGTGGTTCCGAAGATACGCTCGCAGAAGAGACCGTCTCTCTCCGGCCTCAGGGAGCGGTAGTTGATTGTCTCCGGCTTCTTCACTTCGCCGTAGGACCAGGAGAGTATCTGATCCGGGGATGCAATCTTAATTCTTAATGTACTGATATCATGTGTATCGCTCATCCCGTGCCTCCTTACTGGTTGTTCTTTTCCTTTTCGGCCTTGCTGATTATCTCCTTGTCCTTCTCGGTGAGAGGAATAAGCCTGCCGTTCTCATCATATGCAGCAAGATCCAGTGCGAGACCTCTCAGTCCCTGGCAGAGAACCTTGTATCCTTCCGGAAGATCATCCGGATGTGCAGCCGGTTCGCCCTTGACGATAGCCTGGTAGATGTTGACTCTTCCCTTCATGTCATCGGACTTGACCGTCAGAAGCTCCTGGAGGTTGTTCGCGGCACCGTATGCCTCGAATGCCCATACCTCCATTTCACCCAGTCTCTGGCCTCCGAACATTGCCTTACCGCCGAGAGGCTGCTGTGTGACGAGTGAGTACGGACCTGTAGCACGGGCATGCATCTTGTCGTCGACGAGATGGTGGAGCTTGAGGTAGTAGATGTAGCCGCAGAATACCTTGTTGACGAACGGCACACCCGTTCTTCCGTCGTAGAGCGTGACCTTGCTGTCCTTCGGAAGTCCCGCCTTGACCATCTCCTCCTCGATCTGCTCCATTGTCGCAGACTGGAAGACGGGGGTCTTGTACCAGACATCGTTCTTGACTGCAGCCCAACCCAGCTGTGTCTCCATGAGCTGACCTATGTTCATTCGAGAAGGAACGCCGAGCGGGTTGAGACATACATCGAGCGGTGTACCGTCCTCCATGTAAGGCATATCCTCCTGGGGAAGAACTCTTGAAACGACACCCTTGTTACCGTGACGGCCGGCCATCTTGTCGCCCTGCTTGAGCTTGCGCTTTGTGGCGATGTAGACCTTGACTGTCTCGAGGGAACCCGGGCTGAGTTCCTCCTTCTTCGTTATTCTCTGGATGTCGATGACCGTACCTTCCACTCCGTGCGGAACGACGAGGGATGCGTTTCTCGTATCCTTGCTCTTCTCGCCGAAGATGGAGTTCAGGAGCTTCTGCTCCGGTGTGTTCTCCGTCTCCGTCTTCGGAGTCGTCTTACCGACGAGGATGTCTCCGGAGTGTACATATGTACCGATGCATACGATACCTTCGCTGTCGAGGTGCTCGACGGACTTCTCGCTTGTATTCGGGAGGTCGCGTGAGAATCTCTCCTCACCGAGCTTGGTCTCCTTTCTGTCGACATCGTATTCCTTGATATGAATCGATGTGTAGATATCCTCGCTGACGACTCTCTCGCTGATGAGGACGGCGTCCTCGTAGTTGTAGCCGTTCCATGGTACGAAGCCGACGAGGATGTTTCTTCCGAGGGCGAGCTCTCCGTGATCGGTGCTCGGGCCGTCTGCAAGGACATCGTCCTTCTTCACCCTGTCGCCGACAGTCACGAGCGGGCGCTGGTTCATGCAGGAATCCTGGTTCGTGATCTCGTACTTTCTGAGCTCATATACATCGAGTTCTCCCGGAACCGTCGGTTCATCGGGTTCGATCTTGATTGTCACCGAAGATACATATACGACCTTTCCCGCTCTTCTCGCCTTGACCATGATGGAGGAGTCGAATGCGGTTCTTCTCTCCATACCGGTACCGACACGCGGAGTCTCGGGGAATACGAGAGGAACTGCCTGACGCTGCATGTTCGAACCCATGAGGGCACGGTTGGCGTCGTCGTGTTCGAGGAACGGAATGAGTGATGCCGCTACGGACACAACCTGCTTGGGGGATACATCCATCCAGTCGATATCCTTCGGGGATGCAGTCGAGTAGTCCTGGTTGGCTCTGACAGATACCTCACCCTTGAGGTGGAACCTGCCGTCCTTTCCCTTCTCGACCTCTGCGTTTCCCTGTGCGATCTTCGCCTTCTCCTCGTCGTTTACGTCGAGGTATCTGCAGTCGTCGGTGACGACACCGTCGAGAACACGGCGGTACGGAGTCTGGATGAAGCCGTAGTCGTTGATCTTCGCGTAGTTCGCGAGCGTGAGGATAAGACCGATGTTGCCGCCTTCAGGTGTCTCGATAGGACAGATCTTTCCGTAGTGCGTATAGTTGACATCTCGGACATCGAAGAGCTGACGTGCGTTGTCCCTCTTGATACCTCCCTTCGGGCCGATAGCCGAGATTCTTCTCTTGTGCGTAAGCTCTGCAAGCGGGTTGACCTGGTCCATGAACTGACTCAGCTGCGATGAACCGAAGAACTCCCTGACAGCTCCGATTACCGGCTTGATGGAGATGATGTCCTGCGGCCTTACGTCGTCGTCGGAGATGTTCATCTTGTCCTTTGCGGCCTTGACCATCTTGCTGAATGCGTCGCCGAGGCTGTTCTCGAGAAGCTCCCTGACTGTTCTGACTCTTCTGTTTCCGAGAGAGTC